>NZ_KV821363.1:12016-123374 GCF_001815635.1 Corynebacterium sp. HMSC075D04 | reverse complement strand
TCGTCTAGCAGCATCACAAGCCCAGCTAGACGATGAGAAAGGCCGCAACAACCAGCCCCCGAACTCCCCCTAAAACCCCCTAAAAGCGCCCTAGTGCCACGTGACCTCGGTGTAGGAGATAGTGGTGATGATGCGCTCGCGCAGCGGCTCAGGAGCCTTCGTTGGCTGGCAGCAATCCCGGACGATGGCGCGAACGGCCCGCTCAGACTCGGCAATACTGCGACACTCCGGACATTGCGCGATCTCGGAGGTGATTTCCTCGCGGCGCTGTGGGGAAGTTTCTTCGTCGAAAAGTTCGCACAGCAGGCGGTATGTCGCTTCGCATCCGTGTCCCGTAGCCATTACTTCTCCTTCGCCGCAGTGTCGGTGTCCTGCATGTCCGCGTGGTCGAGGCCAATGCCTCGTTCCTTCGCCACGTCTTTCAACATGCCGCGCAGTTGTTTTCTTCCACGGTGCAGTCGGCTCATGACAGTGCCCATGGGGATGTCCAGCACTTCGGCGATTTCCTTGTACGCCAGCCCTTCAACATCGGCGTAGTAGACCACCATGCGGTAGTCCTCGTTCAACGCGTTGAGCGCCTCGGAGATCCGCGAGTTCGGCATTGCCTTGAGCGCTTCAACCTCGGCGGATTCCAGTCCCGTCGAGTCGTGCGAGCTCGAGGAGTACAACTGGTAATCCGTCACTTCGTCCGCGGAGGTTTCCAGCGGCCGGCGCTGTTTCTTGCGGTACGAGTTGATGTAGGTGTTGGTCATGATCCGGTACAGCCACGCCTTGAGATTGGTACCGGGCGTGAAGCTGTCGAAGTTTTTGTACGCCTTGAGGTAGGTCTCTTGCACCAGGTCTTCGGCGTCTTGCGGGTTGCGGGTCATGCGCAGGGCTCCGCCGTAGAGTTGGTCGAGCAGCGGCATGGCTTCTTCGGCGAAGCGTGCCTTTGCTTCTTGATCAAGCTCGGTTTCGGGCATGCTCGCTATTGTAGGTCAGCGCTAAAATCGCCCCATGGCTGCTAAGACTCGCGCACTGAGCGCCCTTTCTCAAACCCCTCATGAGGTGCTCGAATACACCCCGAGCAAGGATCATTTCGGCGCACATTCTGCTGCTGAGTTGGGCCGTGACCCCCACACGGTGCTGAAGACTTTGGTGATCCATCACGAACGCGACATGGCGATCTGTTGCGTGCCCGTCGCCGGCCACCTTTCGCTCAAGGCGGCGGCGAAAGCGCTGGGTTGGAAGCGTGCGGAGATGACCGATCCTGCTCAGGCGCAGCGTGCGACCGGCTATGTCGTGGGCGGGATCTCCCCGCTGGGCACCACCAAGCGCATGCCTACGCTTATCGACGACTCCGTCGCCGACCTCGAAACCATCACCGTCTCCGCCGGCCAACGGGGCCTTTCTATTGCGCTGTCGCCTACCGACCTGGCGGAGCTGACCAACGCGAAGTTCGCGCCTATCGGGACTGAATAGCCATGGACTAGCCCGAGATCAACTCCGCGTAGTCGTTGCGCACGTTGCCCACTTCCTTTGCGGCCTCATTCCACTGCAACGTGTCGGCCACGCGCGAGGGGTGCACAAGTTCTAACGCTTCCTCTGGGGTGCCGTCGACCCACTGGCGGATTTCGTCGTCACGCAGAAAGAGCGGTAGGCGGTGGTGGAGCCAGGCCATGTTGTCGGTGGCGTCGGTGGTGATCATCGTGGTGGATAGCCGGTCCAGCCCGGTCTCCCACAGTGCCGCCGCGTACAGCAAGCCCTCTGCAGGGCGCACGTAGTAGGGCTGCTTGCCGGATTCGGTTTGCTTCCACTCGTAGTAGCCGTCGAGCACCATCAGCCCGCGCCGCGCCTTGAACGCGCTGCGGAACGAGGGCTTCTCCGCCACCGTCTCTCCGCGTGCGTTGAACAGAGGCATGCCGGTGTCGTCTTTCTTCCAGGTTGGGAGGAGGCCCCAGCGGGCGGCGTCGATACGCGCAGTCTGCTCTGCGATCCGGATGAGTGGCACCTGGTTTGTCGGCGCGATGTTGTAGCGCGACGGCGGGGTGCCGTCGGGCGCTTCGACATGGTTGATGCCGGGCAGGGTGGCTACCTCGGAGAGGAGCTCGTCGCCAGTAGTGAAAAGAACGAATCGTCCGCACATGCGCTCCATTATTATGACGTTCATGACGAACATGTGGCCTGCACCGTTCCATCCGGCCCCGATCACCCACACGCAGCGGGTGCCGGGGTCAAAGTCCATGACTAACCGCGCCTACGTGCTGGCGGCACTTGCCGCTGGTCCGTCGACGATGACTGGGGCGCTGCGCTCGCGCGATACGGATCTTATGGAGGCCGCACTGGCGTCCATGGGCACCGGCTTCGAGCACGACCGCGACGTCATCCGTGTGACCCCGGGCGAGTTGCGCGGCGCGGAGGTTGATTGCGGTCTTGCTGGCACCGTGATGCGGTTTGTGCCGCCGGTTGCGGCGTTTGCGCAGGGGCCTGTGCTTTTCGACGGCGACCCCCACGCCCGCAACCGCCCCATCGCGGTTATCCTCGACGCCCTTCGCACCCTCGGCGTGTCCGTTGCGGGTGACGGGATGCCGTTTACCGTCCACGGCACCGGCAAGGCTGACGGCGGCCCGGTGGAGATTGACGCTTCTGGTTCCTCCCAGTTCGTATCGGGCCTGCTTCTGTCTGCGCCCCGGTTCGAGCGTGGCGTGTCCATCCGCCACACGGGTGGCATGTTGCCGTCGATGCCGCACATTGAGATGACGGTGGCCATGCTCGCAGAGGCTGGCGTGAAGGTCACCGGTACCCGTGACACCTGGGACGTTGACCCGCAGCCGATCCGCGGCACCAACTGGGTGATCGAGCCCGACCTGTCCAACGCAGCACCCTTCCTCGCCGCGGCAGCTGTCACTGGCGGCGAGGTGCGTATCCCGAACTGGCCGCTGCGCACCACCCAGCCGGGTGCAGTGATCCGTACCGTCTTGGAGCGCATGGGCTGCGAGGTCGAACTCATCGCCGACGGCTCCACCCAGACCCTGCGCGTGCGCGGCCCGAAGCCTGGCACCTTAAAGGGCATTCGACTCGACATGAGCGACATCGGCGAGTTGGCCCCCACCGTCGCCGCCATCGCGGCGTGCGCCTCCACCCCGAGCGAGCTGACCGGCATTGCGCACCTGCGCGGCCACGAGACGGATCGCCTGGCGGCGCTGACCAACGAGATCAACAACGTCGGCGGCAACTGCGAGGAACTCGGCGACGGCCTGCGTATCACTCCGACCGAGATGCATGGCGGGACGTGGCGTTCCTACGACGATCACCGCATGGCCACCGCCGGCGCCATCATCGGTCTGGTTGTGGAGGGCGTCCAGGTGGAAAACATTGCAACCACCGCGAAGACGCTTCCCGGGTTTGAGGACATGTGGTTGGAGATGGTTTCCAAGTAATGCGCCGCAAGTTTTCCGATTACGACGAATCCGACGTCCGCATCCGCCCCGGCAAGGGCTCACGGCCACGCTCGAAGAACCGCCCGTCGCACGATAATGCCAAGTTCGGTTTGGTCGTGGCGAAGGATCGTGGGCGTTGGGGCGTCGTGCTTGACGACGACGCCACGCGCCTGCAATGCACCCGCGCCCGGGACCTGAAGCGCACCTCGATCGAGGTCGGCGACCGTGTCGGCGTCGTCGGTGACACCTCCGGCGCGAAGGACACACTGGCGCGCATTGTGAAGCGCGAGGAGCGTTCCTCTGTCCTGCGCCGCACGGCTGACGATACTGACCCGTACGAGCGCATCATCGTCGCCAACGCTGAGCTGTTGCTCATCGTGGTTGCCGCCGCCGATCCCCCACCGCGTACCGGTTTTGTGGAGCGCGCCTTAGTCGCCGCGTTTGTCGGCGGCGTGACCCCGGTGGTGTGCATGACCAAGTCTGATCTGGCGGACCCTACCGATTTCGAGCGTGAACTCGCCGACCTTGGTGTGGAGGTGCTGCGCACCGGCGTCGACGACGACATCGCGGAACTGCTCACACACATCCGCGACCGCGTTTCTGCGCTGATCGGCCATTCCGGCGTGGGCAAATCCACCCTGGTCAACCGCATCGTCCCGGACGCGGACCGCGAAACTGGCGAGGTCTCCGGCGTGGGCAAGGGCCGCCACACCTCCACCCAGTCCGTGGCGCTGGAGGTACCCGGCGGTGGCTGGATTATCGACACCCCCGGTATCCGCTCCTTCGGCCTCGCACACGTCGCCCCGGAACAAATCGTGCAGGTCTTCCCCGATCTCGCCGAGGCCGCCGAAGGCTGCTCCCGCGGCTGCACCCACTTGGGTCCGCCTGCGGACCCGGAGTGTGCCTGGGACACGCTCGACGCTGAATCCCCCATCGGGCGCCGCGCGCTGGCTGTGCGCCACCTGCTGGAGGCTCTACACAGCAATAACGAGTGGGAGTTAAAGCAGCTCGAGGAGGAACGCTAACTCGTCTGGGTGATAGAACGCCATGTAGTTGTCTTGGGCGTCGCCGACGGTCAGCTCCGCGTCTTCGTCGCCAAGATCCGCGGCATCGACCACCTCGATGGCCTTCGCGGTGGCTTCTTCGGATTCCTTGATGTCCACGTGGATCGCCGCGACGTCCTCAAGATTCACCGGGCCGGACAGTTTGACCACAGACTCGCCCATATCGGGTGCTTCGGTCGCGTCCACGTCCACGGAGATGACCACTCGGCGGTGCGGGAAGCGCTCCTCGTCCCCAATGGCGAGCAGGCGTAGCGACGCCAACGCTGCGTCATCGAACGCCACATCTTCGATCTCTTCGAGATCGCCCGAGGTGAAGAATTCCTGCAACGCCTTCGTCGCAGAAAAACCCCACCCGCTGCGCGCATGCAACAGACCGTTGTCCTGCAGCGCTTGCAGCATGCCAAAGGTTGCCGGGATGTAGACGCGCACTAGAACTCGCCCTCAATGTCGAACAGGGACTGGATCTCTACCGCAGTGCGGTCCAGCGCGGTGTGCAGGATGCCAATGAGGTTGTATTCCACTGCGGCGCGGATGTTCATGATGTCATCGTCGATCATCACGCACTCGTTCATATCCAGGCCGATCGCGTCGGCTGCCGCCTGGAACGCTGCACGCTCCGGTTTTTCCACACCGATCTCGCCGGAGAGCACAACCGCGTCGACAACGCCCTTGAACTCCCACTCGCGGATCGCGTCCGCAATCTCGCCCTCAGCTGCCTCGTTGGACAGGATGGCCACGGAGACGTCCTTCTTCTTGGCTTCCTCGATGAGGGTCTTCCAGCGGCTCTGGTCTTCAGCGCCCGTGTCCAGCACACCTGCGTAGTCGATGATCAAACCCTGCACTTCGGCCTTCTTTCGTTAGCTTTCGTTAGCTGCGTATTTCGCGTACGTGATGCGTATTTTAGTGCGCACACTCTTTATTTCATTGCGCCAATCGTGAACAATGATACCTACCCCGCGCCGCGCCCACCCCCTCCCGTGACGGAGGATTCCCACATGCCCGCAACCAGGTACTACAGCGTTCCCGGCCACCAGCACATTCAACTCCTCGCACCTGAGCGCCGCACGCCCGCGCCGAAACCGGCGCCGTCGGTGCTCGAGCCGGACGTGGCGCTCAGCGCCACACCACAGACCAATCAACGCGTCGACCCTCTCGTGCGCCAGGCCATCAGTGCTGCGTTCGGAGGCTACGACCCGACTGTGATGACAGCCTCGCGGTTCAGTACGTCGGTGCGCACACACATCCGTGCGTATCGACGAGCCCAGCTCCAACTCCGCGCCCACACCCGCAACACCGCAGTCCTGCCCACCCAGCACGTCCGGGTGATCACCTGCCACTCTGGTGAGGCCGGCGAGTTCTACGGCACCGTGGAGAAAGGCGGGCGACGCCTCGCCTTTGCCGCGAAGATGGCGGACGGCAAACTGCAGTCGTTCAAAATACTGGAGCCGCCTGCGCGCAACACGTCGCAGACGGCTCCTCACGCCCTCACCAGGGCGTTGCCCTCAGTGTGAGACCGCACTGGCCCAAACAGTGGCCCCAAACAGTGGGTCAGCGGCGGTTTTAGACGGTGGCGGTGCCGCCGTCAGTCTCGCCCTCAGCAGCCTGGGCTGGCTGGGTCTCAAACTGCTTACGCATGGCAAACAGCTGGCGCACGGTCTCTTCCTGGATCGCCTCGTTCATGGCGTTGAACATGTCGCCACCCTCCTTCTGGTACTCCACCAGCGGGTCGCGCTGCGCCATCGCACGCAGGCCAATACCTTCCTTGAGGTAGTCCATCTCGTAGAGGTGCTCGCGCCACTTCGTATCGATGATCGGCAGGATCACCATGCGCTCCAGGTTGCGCATCTGCTCTTCGCCGCCGATCGCAGAGATGTTCTCTTCGAGGTTGTCGTAGAGGGCGTTGGCGTCGTCGAGAAGCGCCTGGCGCAACTGTGCCGAGGTCAGCTCACCCGGACGACCGTACTCGTCACCATCGATGAGTTCCTGCGGCGTCACGGACGAGCCGTACAGGGACTCGAGTGCGTGCCAGAGTTCCTCGAGGTTCCAGTCCTCCACGTAGCCTTCCGCGGTCTCCGCATCGACGTACGCAGTGATGGTGGACTCGATCATGCGACGCACCTGGTCCTTGATGTCCTTCGACGCCAGGATCTCCTGACGCTCGCCGTAGACCACCTTGCGCTGCTCGTTGAGCACCTCGTCGTACTTGAGCACGTTCTTACGCATCTCAAAGTTCTGGTTCTCAACCTGCGACTGTGCGCCCTTGATGGCGTTGGACACCATCTTCGCCTCGATCGGCACATCGTCCGGAACGTTGAGGCGGTTCATCATGTTCTCCATGGTCTGACCCACGAAGCGAACCATCAACTCATCGCGCATGGACAGGTAGAAACGGGTCTCGCCCGGGTCACCCTGACGGCCGGAACGGCCACGGAGCTGGTTGTCGATACGACGCGACTCGTGACGCTCCGTACCAATAACGTACAGGCCGCCGGCCTCACGGACTTCATCACCAAGCTTCTTGGAACGCTCCTTCGCCTTCGGCAACTGCTCGTTCCACGCTTCCTGGTAGCGCTCCTCGTCCTCAAACGGGTCGAGGCCTTGTTCCTGCAGCTTCGCATCCAAGAGAATTTCCGGGTTGCCACCCAGCACGATATCGGTACCGCGACCAGCCATGTTGGTGGAAACGGTCACCTTGCCCGGCAGGCCAGCCTCGGCGATGATGCGGCCTTCTTCCTCGTGGTGCTTCGCGTTGAGCACGTTGTGGGCCACGCCCTTGCGGGTCAGCAGCTGCGACAGGTACTCGGAACGCTCCACAGAGGTGGTACCGACCAGCACCGGCTGGCCCTTCTCCGCGTGCTCCGCAATGTCCTCCGCAACGGCCGCGAACTTGGCTTCCTGCGTCTTGTAGATCAGGTCGTCGCGGTCCACGCGCTGGTTCGGACGGTTCGGCGGGATCTGCACAACGTCCATCTTGTAAATCTGGTGCAGCTCGGCCGCCTCAGTCTCAGCGGTACCGGTCATACCCGAGAGCTTGTCGTACAGGCGGAAGTAGTTCTGCAGGGTAACGGTGGCCAGCGTCTGGTTCTCGTTCTTGATCTCCACCTGCTCCTTGGCCTCAATGGCCTGGTGCATGCCCTCATTGTAGCGACGGCCAGCGAGCACACGGCCGGTAAAACCGTCCACGATCATGACCTCACCCTGACGGATGATGTAGTCCTTATCGCGCTCGAAGAGCTCCTTGGCCTTGATCGCGTTGTTGAGGTAGCTCACCAACTGGGAGTGCTCAGGCGCGTACAGGTTGTCAATGCCCAACTGGTCCTCGACGTACTCCACGCCCTCCTCGGAAATACCGACGGTGCGCTTGCGGTGATCCACCTCGTAGTGGATGCCCTCACGCATACGCGGCGCAAGCTGTGCGAACACCGAGTAGAACTGGCTGGACCCATCGACCGGGCCGGAGATGATCAGTGGGGTACGGGCTTCGTCGATAAGAATCGAGTCAACCTCATCCACAATCGCAAAGTTGTGGCCACGCTGCACAATTTCGTTGACCGAACGCGTCATGTTGTCGCGCAGGTAGTCAAAGCCCAACTCGTTGTTGGTGCCGTAGGTGATGTCAGCGTCGTACGCCTTCTTGCGCTCCGCCGGACGCATCTCCGACAGAATCACGCCCACCTCCAGGCCGAGGAAGTGGTGCACACGACCCATCATCTCGGCGTCACGCTTAGCCAGGTAGTCGTTCACGGTGACCACGTGCACGCCCTTGCCGGACAGCGCGTTGAGGTACGCCGGCAGCACCGACGTCAGCGTCTTGCCTTCACCGGTCTTCATCTCAGCGACGTTGCCGAAGTGCAGTGCGGCACCACCCATGATCTGCACCTTGTAGTGCTTCTGTCCCAGCACGCGCCACGACGCCTCACGGGCAGTCGCGAACGCGTCGAGCAAAATGTCGTCGAGGCTCGCGCCGTCGGCGATGCGCTGCTTGAACTCGGCGGTCTTCGCCTTAAGTTCCTCATCGGTCAGCGCCGCGTATTCATCGTCCAGGGCCATGACCTGGTCAGCGATCTTCGCCAGGCGCTTGACGGTACGCCCCTCACCGGCGCGGAGCAGCTTCGACAGTCCAAACACGTGAGAAAATCCTTTACTACTGGAGTAGGCAGGGCCAAGGTGTAACAACCCGCCATTGTACGCACGCCCACGTTGCAGAGAACAACCCGGCGTTGCTAATCGACGACAAAACCCGCCCGGCCCCTTTCACAGGACCGTGCGGGTAACAGCGCAAGCGCTACTTCTCGCCTGCTTCGGCTTCCGCCTCATCAGCCAGTTCGATCAAACCGTAATCAAACGCGTGACGGCGGTAGACCACAGCCGGACGGTTCGTCTCCTCGTTGATGAAGAGGTAGAAATCGTGTCCAACCAGCTCCATCTCGCTGAGCGCATCATCCACGCTACGTGGAGCGTTGGAGTGCACCTTGGTACGAACGACCTGACCCGGGGTCAGATCCTCAACCTGATCCTCGTACGGGTCAACATCGTACGGACCCTGCGCAGCAGCCTCGCGAGCCCGCGCTGCCTTCTGCTCAGCCTCAAGCTCAGCGGCCAGCTTGCCGGTGCCCTTCGGTGCACGGTGGCCAGACATCGGAGTGGTGCGACGAGCCTTGACCTTGCGCAGCGAACGCTCCAGCTTTGCCACTGCGGCATCCAAGGCGTTGTAGAAGGTGTCTTCCTTCGCCTCAGCGCGTGCGAGGTGGCCCGAGCCAGTTGCGGTGATCTGGATGCGTTCCGCTTCCTGTTCACGACGCGGATTCGGCTCATGCTTGAGCTCAACGTGGAAGGAATTCAGAGTCGGATCGAGCTTCGCAATCTTTGCCAACTTGCCGCTTACGCGTTCCTGGAAGTGCTCCGGAACCTCAACGTTGCGGCCGGTGATGGTCAACACCACATCGGGTCCGAGACCCTCCCCCTGTGCGCCACCCTGTACGGCATTCTGGTCTGCAGAAGTCATGTGCTTCCTCCCTGTGGGTAGTAGGAACTGTGTCCATCACCACTATACAACTGGTTATGACCAATACACGGGGGTTCTCAAAATGTTCGCTATGAGCTTACTGAGAGCTACGCTGCCAAGTGCTGAGCAGCGGATGCTTAGCTGCGGGTGCTCTGCTTCACGTTTGCACCGAGACCTTCAGCGATGGTCTGGCAGGTGCCCTCATCAGTGTTATCGCAGCGGCCAACCCAGTTCTCGCCGACAATGACTTCCTTTGCGTACGGGAACTGCTCCTCCATGAGGTAGCGCGCATAATCCTCAGGCGTGCCGTCGAGCTTGAATTTGATCTGGCCCTTTTCCTTCTGCATGCACACGCCCTCTTCCTGCTTCAACTCCTGCCAGTTGGTGCAGTCGAAGTCCGTGCCGGCGAGGGCGTCACGGATTTCGGAGACCTCCTGAACACGGGCCTCATGAAGTGGGGTGATCTCTGCAGTCGAGCAACCGACCAACGCGAGAACCGGGGCACACACGAGTGGAAGAAGACGCAATTTCATTCCTGTGACCCTACTGGACACCTGCAAAAACACATATTTGGCCTGCGGTTACGCTGCGCACACGGTCACGCACGCACTCACGTCAACCCCGTGGGCGAGCAGCACTGACACACTGGCCTGGAGGGTTGCGCCGGTGGTTACGACGTCGTCGATAAGAACCACGGGACCTGCAGGGATGGCGGCAAGCCGTACTGCTCCGGACAGGTTTGCGCGGCGCGAGGACTCGTCAAGGTTCGACTGATCGGCAGCGCTGGCGTCGAGTAGCAACGCGGGTGTGACACTGCGCCGGGTGGCGCGGCAGATAGCTTCCACGGGGTCGCCGCCGCGGGCGCGTGCCGAGGACACCTTCGTCGGTGCGGGAACCAGCACCGCGCCGACTGCGATATCGCCGCGCGCCTCCAAGTAGTCCAGCCCGGCGTTGAGTACCGCACCGACGTGGCGACGCACGGCAAGGTGGTTACGTTCCTTCATTGCCAACACCACCCCACGGTGCGCACCCGCATAGGCACCTAGTGCGAACACCGGCACCATCGGTGTGGTGTTGGGAAACACGCGCTGCGGCGGGTGCGCCAACTCCATCCGGCAGGTGGCGCACAACAGCGGCCCCGGCACGCCGCATCCGGCGCACTTGCGCGGTAGCAGCAACTCCCCGATATCCCCCAGCATCCCTGACTCCCCTACCGCGCGATGATCGGTAGCGCGCGCATACCTTCCAGACCTGGTACCTCACGCCAGATGGGGTTATCCGCACCTGAGGCCGGCACTTGCAATACAGCATTGACGTCAGTGACGTAGAGCATGCTTGGCGACGCCGCCACTGCCACCACCGGAGCCGAAATATTGCCCGCCGACAACGCGGTCATAGACGAGCCGTCCTGCTCCACACGCAGCACTGGCGACGGGGCGGAGGTACCGACGATGAGTGAACCATCCGCACGCCACTCGGCAGATACGACACTGCCACCGAGCTCCTGGGCGTACTCGAGCACATTGACAATAGAGCGTTCGCCGGAAGCGCCACGCTGGACAATGCCCGTGTAGAGCTTTCCGTCGATCACCATGACCACGCGGGTGCCGCTGCGCGACAGGCGCAGCACAGAAATGTTGCCGTCCACGCCTTCTGGCAGGTCGACGTGCACCTCGCCGGTGGACAATTCGCCACTGGCTGCGGATTGGACTGTGCGCAGGATCCGCTTGCCGTCTGCAACCGACCACACCGCCGCCGCGTTCGCTTCGAAGCTCGGGCGTGTGAATGTACGCGCCCGCATAACCTCTTCCTCGCGGGCACCGAATTTGCCCACGCGAAGCACATCGTCCTTGTCATCGTCTGGTTTGCCGAAGACAGCCGCCCATTGGCCACCCTTGGCCAGGTCGGCTGAAGTGATCTGGCCAGAGCTGCCGAGGCTGCCGTCGACGGCCTGGGTGGTGCGGCCGTCGACACGCAAAATGCGCCCATCGACGAGCGCGTAGAGCGTGCTTTCCCCAGCGGTTTCCACCAGTGGGCTCTCGTCCGCAAAGTCGTCGGTACCGAGTTCGTCAGCGCCTTCGATAAGGGGGCTGCCGTCGGCTTCCAAACGATACGGACCTGTGATGCCGGCGGTGGCAAGGGTCCACACCACTTGGGCAGCAAACTGCGTGCGGCGTGCGGCGTCGACTTCGCTGAAACCAGTAAAGGTAAACGCGCCATCTTTGAACCCCGTATAGGCCACTTTCGACGGCAACGCATTGGGCAACGCTGGACGCAAACGCTCCGCAGGCCCCTCCATAAGCAACCCGATTAAGTCACCCGCCAGGGCCTCGCGACGCGAGTGAACCCAACGGCGGTCGGTGACCAACTCACGGTCGTCGGCATCAAAGAAGTACAGGTTATACGGCTGATACTGGTTACGCAGCTCAGTTCGCTCCATGACCACACCCGCGGGTAGCGACGAAATACGCCACTGCCCATCGATCATGTCCAGCTCGATTTCTGCCTCGTATTTGCCGCGCTCCGGAGCAAACGATCCCCCAGTGCGCACCGCACCAACTACGTTTCCGTGAACCGCAAAGCGACGCTTCCCTGCCGAGGCCCCCGGCAGCGTGGTCACGCCGAAGCTGTCCACGATCAGCTTCTGCCCGCTTGGATCCCACGCCTGGGCAGCGCTCTCCGTCAGGTAAGCACGCGCCATTTCGTAGTCGCCGTCCGGAATCGCCGATGCTGCGTAGAACCCACGCAGCAGCAAGTCTGGCTCCTCATCCTCCGCGGGACCAGCATCCGGCGTCGGAGACTCCGCCGGCGTAAACGGACGCAGCACGTGAGGTGCCGAGTTGGTTGGCAGCGTTGCGCACCCCGACAGCAGGGACATCGCAGTCAACGTGGCCACGGCCGACAGCGCCAACGATGCAGCTTTATTCGTCCTCATCGATGCTCCTCCTGGACTTCAGGCTGCGGATCCGGTGCTACTGCACCAGCAGCTCCGCCGGCAGCTCCGCCAGCAGCGCCGGTACCGGCCCCGCTATCGGTGGAGAGGTCCACTCCCCTGCTGGCGTCAGCTTCGGCATCTCCTGCTTCCTTGGCGGCAACAGGCGCCCTTTGGATCTCGGCAGCATTCTGTCCCGGCGCGACCAAGTCCAACGGGGCGACGTTGATTTTCGCCCCGACTTCTCTCGGCAGCACCAGGCGGAATTGGGAACCCACGCCGTGCGTGCCAGCGGCGTCGAGGATGCCGCCGTGCAATAGCGCATCCTCGCGCGCAATAGCCAGGCCCAGGCCGGTGCCGCCCGAGTGGCGCTTGCGGGACTTGTCCGCGCGCCAGAAGCGGTTGAACACTAACTCGTCTTGGCCTTCCTTCAGCCCAACACCGCGGTCGGTGACGGTGATTGCCACGGCCTCGTCGTTGGAACGCATCACAACCTTCACCGGGTTGCCCTCCGAGTGGTCGATGGCGTTGGCCACCAGGTTGCGCACGATGCGCTCGATACGCCGTGGGTCACCCTCGATCGTCTGTGGTTCCTCCGGGATGTCAAAGTCGACTTCCACATCCAACTCGTCGGCAAGGTGCTGGGTTTGCTGCCATGCAGACTCCACCGGCCCGCGAGCATCCATGCTGGTGGTGGAGAGTTCGGCCACGCCGGCGTCGTGACGCGAAATTTCCAGCAAATCATTGAGCAGCGCCTCGAAGCGGTCAAGTTCCTTGATCATCAACTGGGAAGCGCGCTTGGTCGACGGTTCGAGCGAATCCTCGTTCGCGGCGATCATGTCTGCGGCCATACGCACCGTAGTCAGCGGCGTGCGCAACTCGTGGGAAACATCAGAGGTGAACTGGCGCTGCAGATCACCGTATTCCTCCAGGTTGTTGATCTGCTTAGACAGCGTGTCCGCCATGTTGTTGAAGGACATGGCCAGCACTGCCATTTCGTCTTCGCCATCGACCGGCATGCGCTCGCGCAGATGGCCAGACGCGAAACGCTGAGCAGTTCTCGACGCCGAGCGCACCGGCGCCACAATCTGCTGCGACGCAAGCCACGCAATGCCCATCAAAAGCACCACGACGATCACCGCAGCGATAGCCAAAATGCCACGCATCAGTGCAACGGTGGTGGTTTCGCTCTCCATATTCATGACCAGGTAGAGCTGCAGATTCGGGATATCCGCATTCGTTGGTGTACCGACGATTAACGCGTCATACAACGTCGCATCCGGCCGTTCCACAGTGGCGAATTGGTAGGCCACATTTCCGTCGTTGACGAACTGCGCTAAGCGCTCTGGGATCTGGTACGACTCCGGCGACGAGGTCACCACCCCGCCACCGCTTTCCGCCACCAAGACCGGCTCGTAAAAGCTCGACGTGTCCGAGTGTTCCTGTGCGCGCTGGGTCAAACCTGCACGGGCTGAGTTCAAGCGCGCCTGCAGCGAGGCGGAACTGCCGCTGTTGTCCAGCTGGTATTCGACGGTGGCGCGTGCGCGCTCGATCTCCACACTCGCGGTTTCCAGCTTCGCCTCGGTGATGCGGCTAGTGACCACCGACGCCAGCACAAACCCAAGCACGGACATCACGATTGCGGACACGATAAGTACCGTGCCCACGAACCTCACCTGCAACGAGGTCGACCATGCGTGCGCTACGCGTTCGCGTGCGCGTTTGAGCGCATTCAGCGACTACACCCCCGGCTTGCCGGTCTTATAGCCCACACCACGCACGGTGAGGATGATCTCCGGGTTCTCCGGGTCGTGCTCAATCTTGGAGCGCAGACGCTGGACATGCACGTTAACCAGGCGCGTATCCGAAGCGTTGCGGTAGCCCCACACGGACTCCAGCAGCTCCTCGCGGGTGTGCACCTGATTCGGCTTCTGCGCCATTTCCAGCAAAAGGTCAAACTCGAGCGGGGTCAGCTGAATTTCCTGGCCGCCGCGAGTCACGGTGTGCTGCGGAACGTCAATGGTCAGATCGCCAACCTCGTAGATTTCCGCCGGCTCGTCGTCAGTACGACGCAGACGCGCGCGGATTCGGGCGACCAGTTCCTTCGGCTTGAAGGGTTTGGTGATGTAGTCGTCCGCACCAGACTCCAGTCCAAGCACCACATCCACCGTGTCGGTCTTCGCTGTCAGCATGACAATCGGCACGGCGGACTGCTTGCGGATCTCGCGGCAAATATCAATGCCGTTGACGCCTGGCAGCATCAGGTCGAGCAGGATCAGATCCGGATCAAAGCTGCGCCACGCGCCAACGGCCTCAGCGCCATCGGTGACGGAACTCGTCTCAAACCCCTCGGCCTCAAGCACGATGGTGAGCATCTCGTTGATCGCCGGGTCATCGTCCACGACCAGGATCTTGTGGGCCACATGTACTCCTTTGTCAGGGCTCTTATAGGGGTTGAAATGACGAGGCCTATGCCAGGTCGCGTATTGCCTGAATGATAACCGCAGGATCCGAGCCGCGTACCCACGGCCCACCCCACGACATTTCCGCCAGCCGTCCGTACATCGCATACGTTGCGGCCTGCAGGCCACCATCGCGTTCGTAGCGATCGCGCGCACGCGTTGCGTCCTGCGTCTCGCGCTTCGCTGCGCGTTCCCGCGCAAGCTCCGGGCTCGTATCGACGAGCACCTGCAAGTCCGGCCTCGGCAACCCCAAACGCCCAAACTCCAGGTCTTCCACCCAGCGCAAGGCGGCATCGTCACCGGTACGCGCAGTGGTGTATGCGGCGTTAGAGGCCACGTAGCGGTCCAGGATGAGGACGCGGGACGGATCGACGACGTACTCGTCGAGAAGCGCCTTCGCCCCATGACGGTCAAGTGCGAACAGTGTCGCCATCGCAAACGCGGAATCCGTCACATCCCCCATGCGCCCGTGCAGCGCGTCTTGTGCGAGCTGGGCGTGAATGGAGTCCTCGTAACGCGGAAACGCAAGCGTGTCGGCGTTGAGTTCCTTCTTGATCGCGGTGACAAGCGTGTTCTTGCCCGCGCCATCGATACCTTCAAACGCAATAATCATGGCCACAAACCGTTAGGCCAGCGCCTCGAGGAACTGCTCAAGGTCCGCCTCGGTCTCCACTGCTTCCAATACCGCAGCAGCAGCCTCGACGAGCTTCTCGTCGATCTCGTCCGGGCGCAGACGGATAAACGGGTACGCCTCTGCCACATCACCGGCAGAAAACGGTGCACCCGACCAAATTGCAGCGATCGTCGCCGCAGCCTGGCCGTTGAGGATCTCATCTTCGCTTGCGGAATCCCCATTTGCTGCGAGGAGCACGGCGTCACGCACTGCTTCCACAATCTCGTCGGTATCCAGGTCAGAGATCTCGTCGAGGAAATCTGCATTGGTGTCAATGGTGAAAATCTGCTCGTCCCAGGTCGTCACTGTGACGCTCCTTCCGTCTGTATCGAGTGCTGCAAACACGGTATCTATTACGTCTTTATATACGGCACTTGCACCTTATGGGGGTACACCTTCGCCGTACGACGTGCTATAAACATTCCTACACCACCATACTGTTACCAATTCGTGATGTAAGGGCTGCGCGCCGACCGTGGAAGGAGCGGGGACGTGAAACCGACCAACCGCCGTACCGCTGCTCTTTTTGCTGCAGGCCTCGGGCTTGCTGGCCTGACCGGTTGGACCGTATGGGCGTCATCGTCCACCGCACCTTCGGACCACGCAGGCTTTTCCGCCGAGGCCGCAGACACCACCAGCGCGCACTCGACAACCTCAAGCACGTCGAGTTCCCGCACAGCGACCAACTCGTCGACAACAGAAACCTCTGCAGATGGGCGCACTGACGGAAACGATGCACCGGTAGACCAGGACTACAGCGCACAACACGGCATGCAGGGTGGCACGCACCACGTCAACCCGAACTATGCGGCGCAGAACGATCCATACCTGCCACCGCACGCAGTGGTGGGCCAGGCGGATCCGGCGCAGCCGACCAAGGTGTACCGCCCGACCAACATCGTTGTGCCGCCACCGGCCCAGTCGGCCCAGCAGGCACCGCAATCACAGCGATCGGGGCCGCAGTCAGCCTCACAGTCGACCCGGCCGTCTGGAACAACGAGTGAAGAACGGCCGAACCGCCCCGAGACAACGCCTGAGTCCCCGTCGGAGTCCAGGCCGCAGCCAACGCCTGAGGCGTCGCACCCGTCCACACCGGACACGCCTGGCACGTCTGCACAAACGCCGACTGAGACCGACTCGGCAGGCACCTCCGGGATCCCCACGGCACCATCCGAGCCCGAGCGCGGCCCCGACACATCTGCGGACAACGAGCCGAAGATCAAGGACGGCAAACCCGCACCCGGCTCCTCCCCCGCCGAGCCAACCTCGCGTGAGAACGATCGCGATGAGCACCCCGAAAACAACAAGGCGATTCCTGCAGACCAGCTGGAGGCTCAACTGCAGTCGCAGGCATCTGCGCCCACAACTGCCCGGGCGCGTGTGCCGGGCAAGGAGGACGTGGCCGGATACCCCCAGCCGGATGAGGGCTTTAGCCCCCCGCGAGGCGCTTGACCAGATCGCGCGAAGCGTTACACGGTAGCCACAAACACCTGGGTGGGTTCCCCATCCGTTGCAGGCCGCAGGGTCACCGCACCATCGCTTGCGGGAATCCACACAGCCTCCCCAGCGGCGATTGACATTGTCCCGTCCGTGGCGGTGCCCGCGGTGCAGAGTGCGATTGCGGGGCCATCTTCGTCGATACGCAACTCGCCCTGATCAAGCTCGTGCATGCTCACGGTGAAACTCTCCACCGGCAGCACGAATCGCTTCCCACCAGCCACCTCCTCGGTGTCTGCGCGCGGCGATTCCAACGAAGAAAAGTCGAGTACACGCACGAGCTCTGGCACATCTACGTGCTTGGTGGTCAGGCCACCGCGCAGAACGTTGTCGGAGTTTTCCATGACCTCCACGCCGAGACCGCTGAGGTAGGCATGCAGTTGACCTGCGCCGAGGAACGCCGCCTCACCCGGCTTGAGGGTGACAATGTTGAGCAGCAGAGCCGCAAACGCACCAGCGTCGCCTGGGTAACGCTGCGCTAGTTCAAGGAATACCTCGGCTGCTTCCACAACCCACGCAGGGTGGGCTGCGGTGCCTCCATCGGCGATCGTGCGGGCACTATGTCCGACGGCGTCGAGCACCTCCGTCAGCGCGGGCTTGGGTAACGACACCAGGGTAGTAAACAGCACCCGCATGTCCCCTGCACCGCCGGCCGCTGGCAGTAGTGCTGCGTAACGGTCCCAGGCTGGGGAGGAAAACGCCTCGAACAACTCGGTCATCTGCTCCACAGGGCGAAAGCCCGCCATCGCACGGAACGTAGTCAACGCGACGATAAGTTCCGGCTTCGGGTTCGAGTCCTTGTAGTTGCGCTGCGGGCTGTTGAGGCTGATGCCCTCAGCGTTTTCCCGTTCGAAGCCAGCAACGGCCTGCTCGCGCGACGGGTGCGCTTGGATACTCAGTGGGGAATCCGCCGCGAGCAACTTCACCAAAAACGGCAGTTGCTCGCCGTACTGGGCAATCACGCGGTCGCCCAATGCTGCCTGGGGGTCCTCGGCGATGATCTCGTCGAGGCCACGTCCATCAATGGTCGCTGGGGCGGCAGGGTGGGCACCAAACCACAGTTCGGCCTCGGGCTTCTCGCTCGGCGAGGGCGTCCCCCTCAGCTGTGCGAGCAGCGTCCGCGACCCCCATGGGTAGGGTCGCAGTACCCCATCCAATCGCTCCATGTGGCCTCCTTTGGTTCTGCGTGAGCGCAAACGTCCAAAATAGCAGTCCCACGCTCCCCGTTCGAGTTACAAGAATTCGGTGCCTAGGAACGAATCAGGCCAAGAATCTCGTTGACCAGCGCGTCGACCTCTTCCTGGGTCGGCGCTTCCGCATTAAGACGCAGCAGCGGCTCCGTGTTGGATGCACGCACGTTGAACCACGCCTTGGAGTCCTTCAACTGCACAGTCACACCATCGAGGGTGTCTACCGATTCCGCACGATCCGCGAACGCATCCACCACACGCTTCGTCGCCGCTTCCTGGTCGGCAACTTCCGAGTTGATCTCACCAGATGCGACGTAGCGCTCGTACTGCGCCATCAGTTCACTCAGCGGCTTGTCCTGCTCTGCCAGCGCCGCCAAAACGTGGAGCGCAGCGACCAAGCCAGAGTCCGCGTTGAAGAACTCAGCAAAGTAGTAGTGCGCGGAGTGCTCACCGCCGAATAGCGCGTTGTGCTCGGCCATCTTGGCCTTAATGTAAGAGTGGCCCACACGGGTGCGTACGGCGGTGCCACCACATTCGTCGATCATCTCCGGCACTGCACGCGAGGTAATCAGGTTGTGGATGATCGTCGCACCGGGGTTCTCCGCAAGGGTGCGCGTGGCAATCAGCGCAGTGATGGCGGAGGGCGAGACGGCCTCGCCCCGCTCGTCGACAACAAAGCAACGATCCGCATCCCCATCAAACGCCAACCCGATGTCCGCACCCTGCTCAACAGTGAACTTCTGCAGGTCAACCAAATTCTTCGGGTCGAGCGGGTTCGCCTCATGGTTCGGGAAAGTACCGTCTAACTCGAAGTACAGCGGGCGAATATCCATATCCCCCAACGCCGCCGGAACCGTCAGCCCAGCCATGCCGTTTGCGGCATCCACTGCCACGACCAACTTGCGCCGCGTAGGCACCGGCACCAGATCACGCACATACTTCGCGTATGCCTCGAGCGCATTTTGCTTCTCGACGACACCACGTTCCCCCTCAAACTCCGGCACGCCCTCAAGAATCATGCGGCCGATTTCCGACAAACCGGTATCTGTAGACACCGGGGTCGCGCCCGCGCGGCAGAGTTTGATGCCGTTGTACTGAGCCGGATTGTGCGAGGCGGTAAACATCGCACCAGCGCAACGCTGGGAGCCGGCAACGAAGTAGAGCTCGTCAGTCGACGTCAGCCCCAAGTCGGTGACATTAAGCCCCTGGGAGGCAGCTCCCTCGGCGAACGCCGCGGCCAGCGCCGGCGACGACGGACGCATGTCGTGGCCGACCGCGATACGGGTCTCACCCTCCTCGCGCAGAATGTGGGCAAACGCAGCGCCGGCGGTGCGGACAAAGTCCTCGTCGATGTGCTCGCCGACAACGCCTCGAACGTCGTAGGCCTTAATAACGCTGCTCAGAGTCTCACGTGTGTGCTGGATAGCCATGCAGGCCATCTTAGTGCGCCCCGCGACACGACCCCTCCCCGGCTGCTGTGGTTTCGCTATTCCTGCTCAGCCGAAGGATCCGGCACGATGCGCAAATGCGAACGGCGCGCCGCCTTATGCGCAGCAATCTGCTCTTCCACCCGCTTCGTGCGATGCACCGGGTGATTCGAGGTATCCGGGTCGTTGAAGTCGTGCGAGGCCTCGTACTCGATTGGGTCCTGCGAAGAATCGACCAAACCAGTGGTCAGTCGACCCGCCTCACGCACGGCCTCGGCCAAGGCGGTGATGTCGGAGGCTTCCGGATCGTCATCCTCATCGCCTTCTAACTCGACGTGCTCTACACGGACCATTTCCCAACCAACGGGCGCGGTGATGTGGGCGGAATGGCGCTCACACAAGTCCCACGCATGCGGATCTGCTACCGGGGCGAGCGGACCGATCACTGCCGTCGAGTCCGCGTACGCGTAAATCAGCGTGGCCACAGCGGGCCTGCCGCAACCCGGGCGACAACAACGACGGAAGACATTCACGGCGGACAGTCTAAACCCCTTCTTGAGGTTTTTGTACTGCGGCGCGGCGCGCCCCCTCCACACCTGCCTGTTTCCACCTTAGGATTGCCGTCATGCAAACCCCTTCCAGGCCCGGCGTCGGCCCCTCGCACGTCCGCGCCGCACGCGACCGCCACGGGCGAGGTGCCCGTGGCCCGCTCCTGCCCGTTGGGGTGCCCCGCTATCGCTCACGCAACGACGCATTCGACGCACTTGTCATGGAAGCCTACGCCCCGCTCCACAACGCGTACTTTGAGCAGCTGGCAAGCGTGGATTTGGCGGTGGACACGATCCCACGCATGCGCCTGCACGCAGATATGACGATCTTGCCGGACGAGATCATCGCCGACGGCCCGGTCCCTCTCGGGCGGGTGCTCCAGGCAGGCGTGGATCAGCACGGCAACCCCACCCGTGCGCGCTTTGTCGTGTTTCGCATGCCGATAGAACACCGCGCGGTGACCACCCAGGAGCGTGCAGAGTTGCTCACGTGGGTGCTCACCGCGCTGGTAGCAAACTATTTAAATTTGGATCCACGCACTGTGAATCCCGATTTTCCCTGGTAGATCCACACTGTAGATCTTGGGAGTTGTTAGCCGATCTGCTTCTTCAGACGGCGACGCTCACGATCGGACAGCCCACCCCAAATACCGAAGCGCTCATCGTGCTCGAGTGCGTACTCGAGGCACTCATCGCGCACTGCGCATGCCTTGCAGATTCGTTTGGCCTCACGAGTTGAGCCGCCTTTTTCAGGAAAGAAGGCCTCGGGGTCAGTCTGCGCACACAGCGCCTGGTCCTGCCACTCCTGCTCGACAGCGCCAAACAACTCGTCGAGGGTCATCCCTCCCGCAGCAGCGCCGCGGAGGATGGCGTCCGCTTGATTTTCCACGCCATTACCTTCCCTGTTGCTTAGTTGATCTTTTCGGTGGTCGTTCGAAGAGTGATGCACCCGCTGGTTGCGGATGCGGAAATAACACTTCTGTGATTACACACCGAGGCACTAAATAGTCGCAACCAAAATGTGAACCGAGCGCGCCTTTTTCAGACATTCCCCACGTCAACTTTCACACCAGTCACAACTGTCACAGTATAGCTGCAATGGGGGTGGACTTCGGGGGTACTACATGTAGTGTCGGGACCAAAAAGCGCGACTATTTGGCCGTGTTGGCGTGTCGGTTACGCGTCTGGGGAGAAACGCACTCCCGAATCTGGGATCACAACACCCGGCCACACACGCATGCCACCCTGCAGCTCGCAGCGCGCACCGATCTGGGCACCTTCACCGATCACGCAATCAACCAAGCGCGCATTCGCTCCAATCGTGGCTCCGGCAGCAATGATGGAATTGCGCACCATTGCGCCAGGCTCGATGGTCACGCCGTCGAAGATCACGGAGTCGTCGATACGCGAGCCCGCCCCAATCTCACAGCCACGGCCAACCGTTGTGCCGCCCATCAGAATCACGCCATGCGCAACACCGGCAGACGGATCCACCACAGATTCGCCCGTACGCCCCTTCAATAGTGGCGAGTACGCAATGCCGCGGACCACATCCGAGGAGCCCTGGACGAAATCGTCCGGGCGGCCCATGTCGCGCCAGTACGACGAATCCACATGGCCGACGACCTTCGCGCCCTGCTCAAGCAGGCCCGGGAAGGTTTCGCGCTCTACGGAAACCACACGTCCTGCCGGGATCTGCTCGATCACCGAACGCTTAAACACGTAGCAGCCAGCGTTGATCTGGTCGGTCGGCGGATCCTCGGTCTTTTCCAAAAAGGCCAGCACATTGCCGTCCTCATCCGTCGGCACCGAGCCGAACGCGCGCGGATCCGGCACCCGCACCAGGTGCAGTGTGACATCCGCATCCTTATCCACGTGCGTGTGCGCAATCGCCGACAGGTCCGCGCCAGAAAGCACATCACCGTTGAAGACCATCACGTTGTCGTAGCGGAGCTTCTCGTAGACGTTGCGGATGCCACCTCCGGTGCCAAGCGCTTCTTCCTCCACGACGTATTCGATCTCTAGACCGAACTCGGAGCCGTCGCCGAAGTACTCCTCAAACACCTCTGCCTTATAGGACGTCCCCAGCACCACGTGACGCATGCCAGCCTCACGGATGCGGGCAAGCAGATGTGCCAAGAACGGGAAACCTGCCGTCGGCAACATCGGCTTGGGTGTAGAGACAGTCAGCGGACGAAGGCGTGTGCCACGCCCGCCGACGAGAATCACCGCATCCATTTCTGTGATTTCTGCAATTTCAGCAGACTCGGTGATTTCGGTGGAGGCTGTCTGAGCCATTGCTAGATCCTTCATCTTGTTGTCAGTTCACTTCCCCACGGCCGGTGCCAGCCCTGCGTGCAGGTTTCGCCCTACCCAACTGCAGCGCACCCCTCACTCGGAGGCCGAGCCACAACGCCCAGCGGATGGGAGCTTGCCACGCATGCGGATGGCGGTCGCGCTGGAACCGATACGCCGAGGCGTGGTGCGCAGGCACCGTAACTCCCCTGTGTCGGTCCGCAACATGGCCCTGATCGTGCAAGATCACGGAACTCGGGCAGTACAAATTGTCCCAGCCTGCACGGGTAAGACGGTCACCGAAGTCGATGTCTTCCAGGTACATGAAGTAGCGCTCGTCGAACCCGCCGATCTGGTCAAACGCATCCCACCGCACAAGGAGGCACGCGCCGGACAGCCAGCCTGCGGTGCGTTGCACCTCCATATTCGCCCCGGCTTGGTACGCGCGGGAAAACGGGTTGGACGGCCAGTAGTCGTACAGCAGCGCGTGCCCGATCCCCATGGCCAGGCTGGGCACCTCGCGCGCGCTGGGGTATGCGGAGCCGTCGGCCTCTTCAATCCTGGGCCCGGCGGCGCCAGCCTTCGGCGCGTCGTCGGCGCAGTGGATCAACTCGTCGATGCTCCCCGGGGTGAACTCCACGTCGGGGTTCACGATAAGGAAGTAGTCGCCGCGCACCGCACCTGCTTTTCGACGATCCCCCAACTGCCGAGCAGCCGCATTAATCGCGGCTCCGTAACCGATGTTTCCACCAGTGGGGAAAAACTCCACGTGCTCGTGCTCGCGTGCGGCCTGCTGCGGCACGCCGTCCTTGGAGCCGTTGTCGGCGCAAAGCAGCACAACGGGGCGCGTCGTCGCCTTCTCCAAGGAGGCGATGAGCTGCGCCAAGTGCTCCCCAGGCGAATACGTCACGGTGATCACCGCGAGTGGCGCCTGATGAGCGTCAGGATGATGCTCTGTGTCTTTCACAATGTTGGACAGCATACCCACCATGACCTCCAATTCCGGCGCACGGCACAGGGCGAGCCGGGGAATGTCGTATAATTCCCGGCGTGACTGAGCCCAGGCGGCAAGCCCGCGATATCAAACCTGCCCCGTCCCGGGTGCGGGATGTTTCGCAATCTGGCCACCCCGCACTGCGAACCACCCTTGCCATTGTCTCCGCCGCCGCGATCGCCCTGTCGGGCGTCGGGTATTTCGCCGTTGGGCGGCTTGGCGGGCAGTTGAGCGCGTCGGACTTAAAGGTGTCGTCGCAAAGCAAAGGCAAAGACGGCAACGCCCTGGACGGCGCAATGGACATCCTGCTGGTGGGCTCCGATTCGCGCACGGACGCGCAGGGCAACCCCTTAAGTGAGCAGGAACTTTCCCGTCTGAACGCCGGTATCGCGGACGGTGAGATCAATACCGACACCATCATGGTTATCCGCATCCCGGAGGACGGCTCACGCGCGACCGCAGTGTCCATCCCACGCGATACCTATGTGCATACGGACGACTACGGCAACCTGAAAATCAATGGCGTCTACGGCGCACACGCTGCCGCAAAACGCGAAGAACTGATCGAATCCGGCATGAGCGAAGGCCCGGCGCTCGAACAGCAGGTTGCTCGCGCAGGACAAGAGGGACTGATCGACGCCGTCGCGGACCTCACCGGTGTCGAAGTCGACCACTTCGCCCAGGTCGGTCTCCTTGGCTTCGTGCTGCTCACCGACGCTGTCGGCGGCGTCAAAGTGTGCCTGAATAATCCCGTGGACGAGCCACTTTCCGGCGCGAAGTTCCCCGCCGGCGAGCAGACCCTCGACGGTGCGCAAGCCCTGTCGTTTGTGCGCCAACGCCACGACCTGCCGCGCGGCGACCTAGACCGCATCGTACGCCAGCAGGCCTACATGGCTTCGCTCGTACAGTCGATGCTTTCCGCAGGCACCCTGACCAACCCGGCGAAACTGCGCGAACTGTCTAACGCTGCGGAACGCTCCGTGACACTGGATAAGGGTTGGGACATTGTGGGCTTGGCCCAGCAACTTTCCGGCCTGGCTGGTGGCAACGTCACCTTCACCACCATCCCTGTGACCTCCGTCAATGGTGTCGGTGACTATGGCGAGTCCATCGTCACCGTGGATCTACCGCAGGTGCAGAAGTTCATGGCAGAAGCGATTAAGCCTGAGGAGGACAACACGGACGGCACTGAGGGTTCTGACGGTTCGGACTCCGCCACCAGCGCCCCACGCGAGGCGTTCAACGGCTACGAAGCAGTCGTGCTCAACGCCGGCAGCGTCCCCGGACAGGCTGGGCGTGTTGCTGAGATACTCAACGGCGACGGCCTGACGGTGACAAGCGTGTCCAACGCCATGGAAGGCCTCTACACAGCTACCCAAGTGCTTGCCGCAGACGAGAACAACCCGGCCGCCCAGGAGCTGGCCCAGCTGCTCGGCGGAGTGCCCGTCGTGGCCAACGCCAGCGTGGAGCCGAACACGGTCATTGCCGTCATCGCGGACGACTACAACGGGCCCGGCGCGATGGATGCTGATGAGGCGGAACAGGTCGCTCCTGTGGGCACGCCAGGTGAAGATTTCGGTGCCAACGAGCCTGCCCCTGAGCTCTCAGCTGGCGAGGACAGCCCGCGCTGCGTGAATTAATATCCCCCAATCGCCTGAAATTCGAATCGGCGACAGGTAAAACCTCTTTGCATGAACATTGCAAAGAATCATTCAGTCCACCACGCCGCCCAGGGCTCCACTTCGGTAGCACCTCAGGAGGCCACATCAGGCACGGTTCCCGACCCGGGACCGGACGATGGGACCGAACGAGATCAGACACCAAGAGGAGCCGTAGACCGGCTCCTCTCTTTTATTGAGCGGGTAGGTAACAAACTTCCGGAACCGTTCACGCTCTTCCTGTTGCTCTTCCTGATCACCGCGGTCATTTCCACAGTGATGGCCTGGGCTGGGTTGCAAGTGCAGGTGCCTGGCGACGACGAGATCCGCCCCATCAAGGGCTTCTTCACCAGCGAAGGCCTTGCCTGGTTCACCGTGAACCTGGGCAAGAACTACGTTGGCTTCCCGCCGTTGGTGTACGTGCTGCCGATCATCTTGGCAGTCGGTATCGCGGAGCGCTCCGGAATGTTGTCGGCGCTGATCCGCAGGCTGTTTTCCTCCGCGAATACCTCGGTACTGCCGTATGCGGTGGGCCTGATTGGTGTGTCCGGTTCGCTGATCGCCGACCCGGCGTTCATCGTCATCCCGCCACTTGCTGCCATGGTGTTCCAGGCTGCTGGCCGTCACCCGGTGGCGGGTCTGCTCGGTGGCTTCGCGTCCGTGGGCGCGGGATACGCTACGTCGCTGTTGCCGGGCTCGCTCGATGCACTGTTTGCTGGCATCACGAATTCCGTGATGGAGGCACTGCCAAGCCTCGACGCCCCTGAGGTCACCGTGGTCTCTAACTACTGGTTCAACCTTGTCTCCGCGATCGTGCTGGGACTTCTGTCCGGCTTCATCATCGACAAGGTCCTCGAGCCCCGCTTAAACAAGCTCGGTGTACCGAACAAGATGGTTGCTGGCGATGACGGCATGACCCGCGACCGCGACGGCAAGGAAATCTCCGCAGAGCTCACCGACGCCGAATCCCGCGGCCTGCGCGCCACTCTGTGGGCCACCCTGCTGCTGACCGTGGTGTGCACGATCGTCGTCCTCATCCCGAACTCTCCGTGGCGCAACGAGGAAGGCAACTTCCTGCCGGACTCGCCCTTGATGCAGTCCACGGTGTTCATCGTGGTGCTCTACTTCGTAGTCATGGGCCTGGTCTTCGGCATGGTTGCAGGCACGATCAAACGCGTACCCGACGTCGCAGACATGATGGCCGGCGCCATGAAAGACATGGTGAACTTCCTCATCCTCGCGTTCATCCTGGGCCAGTTCATCGCGCTGTTTAACTGGTCTGGCATCGGCACCTTCACCGCCGTCAAGGGAGCCAACGCGCTCGAGTCCGCAGGCATCACCGGTTTCGCCGCCATCTTCGCGTTCGCCGTGTTGGCGTCGTGTCTGAACCTGCTAATCATCTCCGGCTCCGCACTGTGGACCCTGATGGCAGCCGTGTTCGTGCCCATGTTTGCCCTGATCGGTTTCGATCCGGCCTTCATCCAGGCAGCGTTCCGTGTCGGCGATTCCGCCACCCAGATCATCACCCCGCTGAACCCGTACATCATCGTGATCCTGACGCAGCTGCGCCGCTACGAACCGAAGGCTGGCGTGGGCACGCTCATGTCGCGCCTGATCATGTTCACGGTTCCGTTCTGGATCTTCTGGATGGCAATGCTGTTCATTTGGTACACCTTCGACCTGCCGCTCGGCCCGGGTGCTGTCATCTTCCTGTAGCACGCCATTCAGGCGTCAGTTACGCGTCATCTAGGCCTCATCTAGCAGCGCCTCCACGGAGATCGCCCCGCCCGCCGCTTCGAACTCCTCGCGAGCGCGCTGCAACAGCACCGGGTCATTGAGTACGTCAGCGATGACCTGGCCGAGCCCCACTGCGGAGTCGATCACACCGTCCATCGCGGCCGGGGTGATCGCCGCATCGGCGAACTTGGTCGTGTGTAGCGCCGTGCCCTCCGGCGCAATCTTGACCAGCGGGTGGATTCCCGGAACGAGCTGCGAGACGTTGCCAAAATCTGTCGACGCCGCCTGCGAGTCCGGCAAGATCCCACCCGGCAACACTTCCCTACCCCGCGCCTGCTGGGTCGCTCCCCAGCGCGCCGCCAAGGTTTCGTTGTTGCGGACAGGAAGCGACATGGGGTGGTTATCCCACTGCACATCCACGCCGGTGCCGGTCATGAGGGCGGCGCCGGTAAGGATGTCGTCGATACGCTTGCTCAAATCCATGAGTGTTTCGGTGTACAGCGAACGCACGTAGAGGCTCAGCGTGGCCGTCTCCGGAATGATCGATGCCCTCGCACCACCGTCCGAAATGATCGCGTGTAGGCGATCCGACGGCGGCATCTGCTGGCGCAACAACCCCATGGCTTGGTACGCAAGCGTCGCAGCATCTAGCGCATTGCGCCCCATGTACGGCTGCATCGACGCGTGCGCGGCAACGCCGGTAAACGTTGCGGTAAGCGAGCGGCGCCCCGTCCACGCGTGCGACACCAGGTCGTAGCAGAACGGGTGGATCATCACCGCACAATCCACGCCGTCGAGCATGCCGCCGCGGATCATGTACTCCTTGCCGGTGTGGCCCTCCTCCGCCGGGGTGCCAAGAAACACGATGCGGCCCGAACCCGAACCTACCGCACCGAGGAAACCACCCACCCCGGATGCAGCGATCACGTTGTGCCCGCACGCATGTCCAATACCCGGCAGCGCGTCGTATTCAGACATCACCGCCACCGTCGGATGTGTGCTCGGGTCAAAATCGTCGCTTTGCCACTCCGCACGCAGCGCTGTTTCCACGCCATGCGCCCCTTGCTTGACGACGAACCCCTGCCCCTCAAGCACCTTCGCAATCACAGCCTGCGCATGGAATTCCTGAAACGCCTCCTCCGGGTTCGCGTGCAGGTCACGCATGATGTGTTCCAGGTCGGCCCGGACGGCTTCGACGTTGCGCTCGACCTTCCCCCACACCGCGTCACGCTCCGGATAGCCCGGCTCAACCGGGAACTGCGGCGACGCAGCGGCGATCTCATCTCGCACCACTGCGTCCATGCGTTGCAGGAAGGCAGGGTTCGGTGGGGTTGGGCTGGTCGGGCGGTTGGGATGCGTTTCGCTCACGGTCCGCTCACTCTCCGTCGATCGGATTACGTTTCTACAAAACCCTAGCGCAGAATTAATGTGACTGGTACAACATATACGCATGAGTACGCGAAAAGCCACAGGGAGCGCCGAGCTCGAGCGCTCCGCCGACAGCAGCCCACCGCAGAAGAAAACCGCGATGGACCGAGTGCTCGGCACCATCGAGGCTGTCGGCAACAAACTTCCAGAGCCTTTCACGCTCTTCCTCATCCTGTTCCTCATCACCGCGGTCATCTCCACCGTGATGGCGTACTTCGGTGCCGAGGTCGCCGTGCCCGGCGAGGACGAAAGTGTGAAGATCAAGGGCTTCTTCACTGGTGAGGGCCTGGCCTGGTTCACCACCACCCTCGGCCAGAACTACCTCGGCTTCCCGCCACTGGTCACGGTCCTGCCGATCATGCTCGCCGTGGGCGTTTCCGAGCGCTCCGGCATGCTCTCCGCGCTCATCCGCAAGCTCTTCGGCTCCGCTAACCGCTCGGTTCTGCCGTACGCGGTTGGCATCATTGGCGTGACCGGCTCGATCATGGCGGACGCCGCGTTCGTGGTCATCCCGCCGCTGGCCGCGATGGTGTTCAAGGCCGCTGGCCGCCACCCGGTCGCAGGCCTGCTCGGTGGCTTCGCCGCCGTCGGCGCTGGCTACTCCACCGCACTGGTGCCGACGTCGCTGGACGCCCTGTTCGCCGGCATCACCAACGCCGTGATGGAAACCCTGCCGAGCATGGACGCCACCGAGGTCAACCCGGTGTCCAACTACTACTTCAACATCGCCGCCTCTATCATCCTGGGCCTGGTGTGTGGCTTCATCATCGATAGGATCCTCGAGCCTCGCATGCACAAACTCGACGTCCCCCAGGAGATGGTCGAGGGCGACGACGGCATGAACCGCGACACCGACGGCAACGAGATCTCCGTCGAACTGACCAAGCCGGAACGCCGCGGCCTGATGTGGGCGGGCGTCGCCACGCTTATCGTCACGGCAATCATCCTGTTCGCAGTACTCATCCCGGATTCCCCGTGGCGCAACGAAGAAGGTGGCTTCCTGCCGAAGTCCCCGCTGCTGCAGTCGATCGTGTTCATCGTCTTCACCTACTTCATGGTCCTCGGCATCGTCTACGGCAAGGTCGCCGGCACGGTGAAGAACATCAAGGACATCGTGGACATGATGACCAAGGCGATGGGCGACATGCTCGGCTTCCTGGTTCTCGCGTTCATCCTCGGCCAGTTCATTTCCCTGTTTAGTTGGTCCGGCATCGGCACCTTCTCCGCCGTCAAGGGCGCAGAGATGCTCGAGGCGGCTGGCATCACCGGCTTCGCGGCCATCCTCGCGTTCATCATCCTGGCGTCGTGCCTGAACCTGTTGGTTATTTCCGGCTCCGCGATGTGGACCCTGATGGCGGCCGTGTTCGTCCCAATGTTCGCCCTGATCGGCTTCGAGCCAGCCTTCACGCAGGCCGCGTTCCGTGTCGGCGATTCCGCCACCCAGATCATCACCCCGCTGAACCCGTACATCATCGTGATCCTGACGTTGCTTCGTCGATACGAGCCCAATGCTGGCCTGGGCACGCTGATGTCGCGCCTGATCGTGTTCGTGGTTCCGTTCTGGGTGTCCTGGGCTACCCTGCTGTTCATCTGGTACATCTTCGACCTGCCGCTCGGCCCCGGCGCTGCCATCTTCCTGTAGTGCCTACACTGGGCGAGCATGAGCATGCTTGCCCCACTTCTCGCCGCAGATCCCGCATCCCCGCGCTTCACTATTTACGACGATGCGCGGGGATTACGCATGGATTTCTCCGCCCAAACGCTGGACAACTGGGCCAGCAAAGTAGCCAACATGCTCGACGAGGAATTCGACCTCCCCCTCGACGCGAGCATCGTCATCGACCTGCCCGTCTCCTGGCAGGCTGCGGTGATTGCGGTTGGCACGTTCAACTCTTCGCGCGCTCCGCTCATCGACGACCACCCCACCGCCCCCGATATCGTCTTCACCACCCCGGAACGCGCCGAAAACTGGACCGACGCCACCGAGTGCGTCCTTGTCTCCGACGACCCGTTCGGCCGCGGCGTCGAGGAAGCCGGCGGCACCATTCCGCCCGGCACCGTGGACTTCGGCCCCACCGTGCGCTTCTACGGCGACGACTACTTCGGCAACAGCCCAGACCTGTCCACCTTCGCCCAGCCAGGCGTTGAGGCCGAACGCTACCTCGCCCGAGATTGGCGTGGCACCGATGACTTCACGATATCGGTGATGGTACCGCTGGCCGCTGGTGGATCCGTGGTCGTCGTCACGGGTTCGGCATCCGACGAACGACTCCAGGAGATCTCCGCCGCTGAGAACGTCACGCGCCGTATCCAGTAGTCATGACTGTTACCCCTGCACTCCTGGGCTAAGCTGTGCCGGACACTACCCGCATTGATGAAGGGAATCCGGCATGTCCCGCACGCTGATCCGCCGCGCTGGTGCGCTGGCTCTCGCCCCCGCACTGACCGTCAGCCTCACCACCGCAACTGTCGCCCCGGCCCAGGCTGAGACCACGGCTCAGACCGAAACCGAGAACACAAACACCACTCCGAAAGACAAGAAGATGGCCACCGGCCCGGGTAGCTCCGAGTACACCCAGGACGAAGTGGATAACGCAGGGCGCTTCGTCGCGCTGCTGGTCGGTGCGGCTGCGATCATCGCCACCCTCGGCGCAGCAGGCCTGTACTTTGCTGGCCCACACTTCGGCATCAACCTGCCGGGTCTCCCCCGCTAGTCCCGGGCGCCGCCGTGCTGGCCGACGCCGCCCGGCACGTGTTGCATGGCTCAGCGGCCGAAGAGGCGGCGGGCGAGTCGTCGCCAAGCAACGCGCGTGATGGAGTGCGGCACGGCGAACACTTCGCGCGCGTAGTTTTTCTTCCGCGAGGTTTCAGGCGTCGTCGCAGCGACCATGCGCACCGGGATGCCCAGGTGCCACGCCCACACGCGGGTACGGGGGACGTGGAAACCGCTGGTCACTACGGTGAGGTACGACGCGTCGGGGAACAGCGCGCGGGAACGTTCCAGGTTTTCGTTCGTGGACCGCGCATGCGGCTCGAGCACCACCGCCTGAGCAGGCACACCGTGGGCGGTGAGCCAGGCGGCCATGATGTCGGCCTCCCCGTCGCCGGACACCACGATCGGCGCCGGGGCCGCACGCCATACCTCGAGCGCCTTGTGCAAGCGGTGCTCGAGCATGCGAGAAGGGCGCCCGTCCACAATCCGGGCGCCCAACACAACGATTGGGTTACTCACCCATCAGGCGCTGGCGCAGCGCCTCGTCCTTGCGCTCTACCTCGGCTGCCATACGCGCCTGGTAGTCCACCATCTTGCGCTGCACAGCCGGGTCGGCGGCACCCAGGATGCGGGCGGCGAGCAGGCCGGCGTTCTTTGCACCACCGATGGAGACCGTTGCCACCGGGACACCTCCCGGCATCTGCACGATGGACAGCAGCGAATCCATGCCGTCAAGCGTGTCCAGCGCGCGCGGAATACCGATGACCGGCAGCGGGGTGGCCGCGGCGACCATGCCCGGCAGGTGCGCGGCACCGCCAGCGCAGGCGATGATCACCTGAAGGTCACGGGTATGTGCCTCCTTGGCGTAGGCGAGCATCTTGTCCGGGGTGCGGTGCGCGGAGACCACGCCGACCTCGAACGGGATGCCAAACTCGGCGAGTACCTCGGCGGCCGGGGCGACGGTGTCCCAGTCCGAGTCCGAGCCCATGATGATGCCAACTTGCGGCTGTGCCATCTGCTTAGTCCTTCCAGGTTGCGTGGATGATGTAGTGCGCGGCGTCCTCGGCAATCGCAAGGGCTTCCTCGACGGTGTCTGCGCACACGTTGACGTGGCCCATCTTGCGGCCCGGACGGTGATCCTTGCCGTAGAGGTGCACCTTGGCCTGCGGGTACTTGCGCATCACCGCGATGACGCGCTCGGCCATCGGGGTATCCGGGTCTTCGTCGCCGCCAAGCGTGTTCACCATGACGGTCGCCGGCGCGAGCGTGTCCACAGCACCAAGCGGCCAGTCCAACACCGCACGGATGTGCTGCTCAAACTGGGAGGTCAGGCAGCCGTCCTGGGTCCAGTGGCCGGTGTTGTGCGGGCGCATGGCCAACTCGTTGACGGCCACCTCCGGGCCGTTCGGGCCCTCGTACTCGAACAGTTCCACCGCCAGCACGCCGGTCACACCCAAGCCTTCGGCGACACGCACGGCGAGGTCTTCGCAATGCTTGGCCTGCTCGTCCGACATGTTCGGTGCGGGCGCGATGGCCACGCGGCAAATGCCGTCGTCCTGGCGCGATTCCACCACCGGCCACGCACGCACATCGCCGGAACGGTTGCGCGCCACCATGGCGGACAACTCACGCGTGAAGGCGACCTTCTTCTCTGCCATCAGCGGCAGGTCGCGGCTCAAAAGCTGCTCCACGAGTTCCGCGCATTCGCTTCTCGACGACGGGAACCACACCCCATGCCCGTCATACCCACCCCGCGTCGCCTTCAGGCAGACCTGACCATCGTTGTCGTCCCAGAACGCCTCCGCGTCCGCAGCCGACGTGATCGCTGCGAACGGCGGCACCGGCAGGCCCGCCTCCGCGAGGCGGCGGCGCTGCTCGAGTTTGTCCTGGGCGTAGATGAGGGCTTCGGGGCGGGGTTCGACGGCGACGCCGTCGTCGATAAGCAATTGCGCGTACTCGTTCGGCACATGCTCGTGATCAAACGTGACCGCGTCCGCGCCCTCGACGATCGCGAGCAGATCCTCAAGGTTGGTGTAGTCGCCGATGCGGACATCACCGAAGACTTGCGCCGCCGACTTGTCCTTACTCGACGCGAGCACGCGAGTGTCCACGCCGAGCTCGATAGCTTCTGTTTGCATCATTCGTGCCAATTGGCCGTCGCCAAGCACGGCGACAACAGGCATCCCATACGCGTTACTCACGCCCCACACTGTAGTCGGCCAACCGACTAGCATCGCAGCCATGTCTGAAACCATCGCCCGCCACACCATTTTCCAAAACTCTCTGATGACCGCACTTCTCGACGGCATCTACGACGGCGAGCTCACCATCAGCGACATCCTGAGCAAAGGCAACTTCGGCCTCGGCACCTTCGACGCCCTCGACGGCGAGATGCTCATCCTCGACGGCGTATGCCACCAACTCACCTCCGACGGCAAAGCCCGCGTCGCTGACCTCGACCAACGCACCCCATTTACCGTGGTGACCAACTTCGTACCCCGCCTGCGTTTCGACGCCCCCGCCGGCATGGTCCGCGCCGAACTCGCCAAATTTATCGACGACGCCGAACCCAGCCACAACTTCTTCACCGCCGTCAAAATCACCGGCCGATTCAAAGAAGTCCGCGTGCGTACCGTCACCAAACAGGAAAAGCCCTATCCCCCGATGTCCGAGGCAGTCTCCGACGACGCCGAACACATCTTCACCGACGTCGAAGGCGTCATCGGCGGATTCCGCACCCCCATGTACGCCAAAGGCATCGGCGTCCCCGGCTGCCACGTGCACTTCATTGACGACGACCACACCCGCGGCGGCCACGTTCTCGACTACACCGTCGACGACGCCGTCATCGAACTGTGCCCCGGCACCGACATGGAACTGCACCTACCCATCACCGCCGAATTCCTCGGCGGGCACCTCTCACCTGAGGACCTCGACGAGCAACTCCACACCACGGAAGTCAAGGACTAGCCGCGCAGCTGCGGCGCGGGGGCTGCGGCGCGGGTGCGCCTAGCCGCGCAGCTGCGACTGCAGCACTTTCTCCACCGCGCGTGTCTTGCCCACCCGGTCAAACCGCACCGGCTGGGCGTAGCCGTACAGCGCGATCCACAAGCCCCCGCGCTCCCGGCGCACCGAATGGATCTGGCGCAACGGGATCGAATCCACCGCGCCACGCCGCCCCCGTGCCAGAACGCGCTTGTCGGTGACCACAAAGCGCCTGCGTCGCGACGACACCAACGGCAACACAAACCGCCACAACGCAAGGATCGCCCAGATCAGCACCACAATGTTGCGCATCCCCGGGTCGATATGTGGGGTCACATCCATCCAGCCGATCGCCATCCAGGCAATGCCGGTAACCGCCACCAACTCCAGCAGCGGGAACGTTAACGAAGAAAGCGGCGCACACACGTCGGCGAGGACCACCTCGTCCTCGCCGACACGAAACACCGCTTTGTTAGCCATGACCGGCTAGGTTACTGCACGCCTACTGGGTCGGGCGGAGGTGGTGGACGTCGCCGACGGAGAACGGGGTGTCGTCGATAAGCACCTCGCCCTCATCATTAATGCCCGTGACCAGGCCGCGCACCGTCTCCTCCCCCTCGCGCAACTCCAAGCGAACCTGCTGGCCGATCGTGGAACAGACCTTGCGGTAATCCTCCAACAACTGCGGGTCGCGCTCCTGCCACTGCTTCAAACGACGGCCCATCGCGGCGAGGATGTCGGCGGCAAACTCGTCGAAATCCACGTCAATGCCCTCAAGGTTCAGGGCGGTGGCGGTCTCCACCGGCAGATCCTCCGGACGCATAGCGACGTTAATGCCGATGCCCACAATCACCCGCGGCATATCCAACGCCGAGAGGATGCCAGCGATCTTCTTGCCGCCAATCTGCACATCGTTCGGCCACTTCAACTGCGCCTGCGGCACCACATCCGTCACCGCCACACCCGGCGCGATAGACAGCAACCCGAACGGCGGCGGGGTATCGGTCACGTCGATGACCATGCTCATGGCCAACTGCGAACCCTTCGGCGATACCCAATGGCGGCCCAAGCGGCCCTTGCCAGCGGTTTGCTCGTCTGCGATGAGCACCGTGCCCGGCGCGGAACCGTCCTTGAGCAGGTCCGCGTTCGTCGACCCGGTGGACTCGACCCACCGCACGTCAGTCCAGTATTCGGCCACCTTGTCCTGAATTGCCTGCACGTCCTTGACACTCATGGTCACGAGCGTAGTAGGCGGCGGGGTGTTGGGGTTTCGGTGCCCCTCTCCCCGCAAAGGTCAGTTAGCGCGCTTCGCCGAAGAGGCACCCCATTTCTGAAAATTGGGTAGTAGGAGTCCTGAAAATCAGGTAGTAGCCCTTCTGAAAAACGGGTAGTAGAAGTCCTGAAAATCAGGTAGTAGGAACTATTCATGCTGTACACTACCCGTATGTCTTATCTTCGGCGCACGCTTGATGACGAGCTTGATCTCCTCATGCCTCACCTGCCCGCAATCGCAATTGACGGACCAAAAGGTGTGGGTAAGACCGACACCGCAAGGCGCCGAGCCAACGCTGCTTGGTATCTCGACGATCCCGATATGAGGAACGTTGCCGAGGCAGATTTCTCGCTCTCCTCCGCACCAGATGGAACTCTTCTACTAGATGAGTGGCAGCATCTTCCCCAGATCTGGGATTCTGTCCGACGCCAAGTAGATCAGGGCGCTGAGCCCGGGCGCTTCCTCCTCACCGGCTCTGCTACTCCAGTCGACCCGAAGGGCTCACACTCTGGGGCCGGACGCATCGTCTCACTGAGAATGCGACCAATGGCAGTGCATGAACGTGGCGTCGCTAACCCCACATGCAGCTTCGCCGGGATCTTGGCCGGAAACACCGATGTATCTGGTTCTTCTGACTGTACGCTCGACGACTACGCACGCCTCATCACCGGAAGCGGATTCCCCGCCATCGCTTCCGCGAATCCGCTCATCCAGGTCACACTGCTGGATTCCTACATTGAGCGAATCATCGATCGTGATATTCCCGATGCAGGATACGAGGTGAGACGGCCGGAATCGCTTCGAAGCTGGTTGCGTGCATACGCTGCTGCAACAGCGACTACCACCGCTTACTCCAGACTGCTTGATGCGACCACCGGCGGTCAGACTGAACAACCGAATCAGAAGACCACACTCGCTTATCGTGAGCACCTTGCAAAGGTTTGGCTGCTTGATCCAGTTCCTGGTTGGGTTCCAGAAAACAATGAGTTCAAGCGTCTGCAGCAAGGCCCAAAGCATCACTTGGCTGACCCCGCCCTCGCTGCCAGACTTCTTGGAATATCCTCATCTGGCCTCTTGAGTAACCGTGCTGCGCACATGTTCGGGCCGCTTTTCGAGTCTCTGTGCGCGCTCACCCTGCGTGTACTGGCCCAAGCAAACAGGGCCAAGGTCTACCACCTCAGGTCCAACGCGGGAGAGCGGGAAGTCGACTTCATCATTGAGGGCGCTGAACGGGAGGTACTCGGGGTGGAGGTCAAGCTGAAGCCTCATATCGACGACGCCGACGTCCGACACCTCCTATGGTTGCGCGACCGTATTCCAGACCGCGTCACCAACCTCATGGTCCTTACCACGGGGAAACAGGCTTATGTACGACGTGACGGTGTGATCGTTATGCCTCTCGCGCTTCTCAGCAATTAGTGTTCCCGTTTCCTCACCCTCGCCCTCGCAAGCCCCCGGAAGCACACCCCAACCCGGCACCCCGGTTACACCTACGCTGCGAAACGTCTGGCGACGCGCCGTCGATAGGCAATGTGGCAGGAACAATCTCGGAATCTAGACTGGGGCGTTATGAGTTCATCTAAACCCGACATGACCACGACGGCTGGCCGCATTCAGGATCTGCGCAATCGCCTGGATGAGGCGCAGGCACCGGTCGGTCAGGACGCGATCGATGCTGTCCATGAGGCTGGCGGCACCACTGCCCGCGAGCGCGTGCTTTCGCTTCTCGACGACGGCACGTTCGTGGAGACCGACGCCCTGGCCAAGCACCGCGTCGAGGCATACAAGATGGACAAGTCCAAGCCTTCCACCGACGGTGTGATTACGGGCTACGGGCTGATCGACGGCCGTCGTGTCTGCGTCTTCTCCCAAGACCCGACGATTTTCGACGGCCAGGTCGGTGAGGTGTACTGCGAGAAGATCCTCAAGATCTACGACTTGGCAACCAAGACCGGCGTGCCGCTGATCGGTATTTATGACTCGACTGGCCCGCGTTGGAAGGAAGGCATTGTCACCGCGCATATGCAGGCACAGATCCTGCGTGCGGCAACCCGTGCGTCGGGTTTGATTCCGCAGATCGCGGTCGTGGCCGGGGATGTCGCCTCGCTCGCTGCCACCACGGTCCCGATGGCGGACATCACCGTCATGGCCGAGGGCGCGTCCCTGCACGTGACCACGGCGGACATCGTGACCAAGGTCTCCGGCGCAGAGACCACTTCCGATGAGCTTGGCGGCACCGCCGTCCATGCCGCGAAGACCGGCCTGGCGCAGCTCGTCGCCGCGACCGATACGGAAGCGGTGGACCTGGCCCGTACCGTGGTCAGCTACCTGCCGCTGAATAACAAGGCCGCTTCCCCGCTGGGTGCCGACAACGCCGAGGCCCCTGCGACGGAGGCCGACCTCGACACATTCATGCCTGACGACGACAACCAGCCCTACGACGTCACCGACATCCTGGCTTCGGTCACCGACGGCGACGTTCTGGAACTCTCCGCTGGCTTCGCAGGTTCCGTGGTCACCGGTTTTGCGCACGTGGGCGGGCGCGCGGTTGGTGTCGTCGCAACGCAGCCGAGTGTTTTGGCTGGCTGCCTGACCCGCGACGCCGCACGCAAGGCCGCACGCTTCATCCGCACCTGCGACGCGTTTAACCTGCCGATCGTGCAGTTCGTGGACTCCCCCGGCTTCCTCCCGTCGGTCGAGGAGGAGCGCTCCGGGTCCGCCGCAGCCGCCGCCGCACTCGCCTACGCGTTTGCAGAGGCCCAGGTGGGCACGATCACCGTGGTCACCCGCAAGGCGTTCGGTCCGTCGTACGCGCTGCTCGGCTCGAAGGGCCTGGGCGCGGACCTGGTGTTCGCTTGGCCGACCGCACAGATCGCACTGGCAGACGCCACCACCGCCGCCGAGGCGATTGGCACCGACGAGGAGCAGTACGCCGCGGACAACCTCAACCCGTACGTGGCCACTGAGCGCGGAATGGTCGACGCCGTCATCGAACCGCCCACCACCCGCGCCCGCGTCCTCGAGGGTCTGCGCCTGCTTGAGCGCAAGGTGACCTACCCGGCACAGAAGAAGCACGGCAACATCCCGCTGTAAGGAGGCTGACGTGGATATTCAGGTAGTTAAAGGCAACCCCACCGAGGCGGAACTGCAGGCGCTGACCGAGGTGTTGCTGCAGCTCCAGCGCGAACGCAAGCAGTCCGGGGTGCAGCCGGACGCCAACATGTGGGGTGCGTCCCACCCGGCGACTGCGTTTAATCCGCACGCGTTCGATTCGGCGGCGTATTTCTAATGCGGTTGGTGTTGGCGTCGCAGTCGCCGTCGCGACGCATGCTGCTCGAACAAGGCGGCGTCACCCCGGTGCTGCGCCCCGCGCACATCGATGAGGATGCGGTGATCGCTGTACTTGGCGACGTCCCACCCGCCACCACCGTGGCCACCCTCGCCCGCGCAAAAGCCGAGACCGCAATTGCGGAATTCCCCGACGACGTTGTTGTTGGCTGCGACAGCATGCTGCTTCTCGACGACACCTTGCTGGGCAAACCCCACACCGTCGACGAAACTATCCGCCGGTGGAAAGCACAGCGCGGCAAGGAAGCCCACCTGCTCACCGGGCATGCGGTGTGGTTCGGCGGCGAATGGGTCGTCGATACCGTCACCACCGCCATCCGCTTCGGTGACGTGTCCGATGCCGACATCGAGGCCTACGCCCGCTCCGGTCAGCCACTGGAGTGCGCCGGCGCGTTCACACTCGAGGCGCTCGGCTCCTGGTTCATCGACTCCATCGACGGCGACCCCACCAGCGTCATCGGCCTGTCCATGCCACTTTTGCGCCGCTGCCTGTACCGCTTCGGACTGGACGCCTCCGACTTCTGGACCGCGTAGCGCACGTTGTGGGTAGCCTGGCGGGCATGGAAATCAACGACATGCTTGCACCGAAGCCCATCGAACTTCCCGCAGACCCGGCCACCGGCAAGGACCTCCTTGCCGACGACACCGCGCTCGCCCACCCCGATTCCCCCGCCGTCTGGGCCACCCGCGCCGAGCGTGAACTCGAATCCGGCGACAAACTCATCGCTTACGCCTACGCCCGCACCGGATACCACCGCTCCCTGGACCGCCTGCGCGCCAACGGCTGGAAGGGCTGGGGCCCGGTCCCGGCGTCCCACGAGCCGAACCGCGGTGTGCTCAAAGCCATCGCGATGCTCGCGCTGACCTCGAAGGCAATTGGCGACGACGCCGAGTACGACCGCTGCCGCCAAATGCTTTCCGATGCCGACCCGGCTAGCGTAAAGGAGCTGCTGGGGTAGGCGTCAAAAGCAGATCGTCTAGCTGCCTGTGAGGGGGCACTAGACGATCACGAGTCCCCGGATGCATTTCCCCAGGTGATATTGAAAACAGATATCAATAAAATGCGGATCGTCTAGCAGCTCCGAAATGCAACTAGACGATTCGCATTCCCGGTCGGCGAAAACCGGGTCACGACAGACAAGAAGCCCCGGCACGGGATTTTCGGGCCGGGGCGTTGGTGTCGTCGAAAAGTCAGCGCTTACGCGTGCTTCGCCTCCACGCGCTTGATGGCCTCCTCGGCCACCATCTCCTGGATGCCCATGTCGAGCTCCGAGGTGAAGCCGACGCAGGAGCAGTTGATCTCGCCGAGGACGTAGGTGTCCTCCCCGGTCTCGTCGTCATCGGCAAGCATGAAGTCCGCGGTCCAGATCAGCGGAATGTTGTCGCCACCGAGGTTCTCGGCGATGACCGGGCGGGCCTCGGCGAACATGTCGACGAGCTCCTGCCACTCCTCCGGCTTCTGGTAGGTGTACTTCGCGCCGGAGAACAAGGTTGCGGAGAACGCGTCGCCGCCCTCAGCCGGCTTCTTGTGCACAACGAACACCGGGTGCGGGCCAACCAGCAGAATGCGGATCTCACCCTCGACGATGCGCGGCATGAAGCGCATGTCTACCAGCATGCCGTTGTCGCCCACGATGTACTGGTCACAGAAGTCCATGAACTCGCCGAGCTCGCGCTCCTCAGTGTGGTTGTCCACAGCCTCAGTGCACTTGAGCTTGGTGTCCAGCGGCAGGGCGGTGCCCGGTTCGACGGAGTCGGCCAGGGCTTCGTCGGCAAGGCGCACGCGCCAGATGCCGGAGCCGGTGGAGCCGCGGTTCTGCTTGAGCACGCGCTCGCCGTAGGACAGGGAGGTCGGGAAGGTGTTGTGGAAGTCCTCAACCTCGTAGTACGCGGCGGTATCTTCCGGCACAAGGTCGGTCTTGTTCAGCTTCACCAGGGCATCCTTCGCACCGTAGGAGATCATCTCCTGCGGGGTGGACATGCCGACCAGGCCGGCCTCGGACAGGCGGGTAAGCAGGTCAAAGTAGCCCTTTTCGCCGCCCGGGATGTTGCCCGGGTTCACACGCGAGATGTAGCCGTCGAAGTTCTCGGAGACGTACGTGAACAGGTCGTCGGCCCACTCCGGACGGAAGTAGACAACCTCTGCGTGCCAGCCCTTTTCCTTGATGGCGTTGACAATGGGCATGGTGTCCTTGCGGTGGCCGTCAATGTACTTGTCGGAGCCGCCCTCAACCTCGAAGACAACAATCGCCTTGTGCACGGTGATCCCTTTCATGATGTTGTCCCGCAGCGTGTGAATGCGGTCAGCGCATGCATCGGCGGGGTAGGTAAAAACTCGCGAAACATCTCAGCCGTAGCCGTCGTGTTCCGTCTCTGACTCTATCGGCTTAAAGCGACCCACACAGGGCGGCAGAATTGATAGTGTGCAAGTTCACACCTGTTGTGGCGAGGCGAGGTTTCTCGCCGATTCCGGCCGGGATTTGCTGGTACTACCTGTATCCTTGTCGGTGATTGTTCACTCGCCTATTCCGGCGGGGGCCGCAGAGACGAAAGGCAGCTGACGTGGGTATCGAACTCGACGACAATCCCCAGTTCAAGGACTACGCACATCCTGAGAAGTTTGTCACCGCCGCGTGGCTTTCGGCGCGGCTCGGCGTGGATGGTCTGAAGGTTGTCGAAAGTGATGAGGATGCGTTCCTCTACGACATCGGCCACATTCCGGGCGCGGTGCGCATTGACTGGAAGAGCGATCTTAACGACGAGCTCAACCGCGACTTCATCGACGGCGAAGCCTTTGCCAAACTCATGCGATCCCGCGGCATCAGCCGCGACGACACGGTGGTGGTCTACGGCGACCACGCCAACTGGTGGGCTGCCTACACCGCCTGGGTGTTCGAGCTGTTCGGCCACCCCGACGTGCGCTTGCTCGATGGCGGACGCGACGCGTGGATGGGTGAGGAGCGCGACACGTCCTTCGTCGTTCCTTCCTACCCCGAGTCTGACTACCCCGTGGTGGAGCGCAAGGACACCGCAGTTCGCACCTTCGCCTCCGAGCTGCTGGATAATCCGCCGGAGCAGCTTATCGACGCCCGCCCAGCCCCCGCTTACCGCGGCGACGGCACCGCCCCTGTGCAACCCCAAGTACCGACGCTGCGCCAGGGCCACATTCCGGGCGCGTTTAGCGTCCCGTGGGGCCGTTCCGTGCACCCGAACGCGCGCTTCCGCCCGTTGGAGGACATCCGCGAGATCTACAAGGATTTCGATCCGAAGAAGCGCACAGTGGTGTACTGCCAGTTGGGCGAAAGCGCGTCGCACACCTGGTACGTCCTGAACAATATTCTCGGTTTCGAGGACGTTGCGCTGTACGACGGCTCCTGGGCCGAGTGGGGCAACATGGTCCGCGTCCCCGTGGCTAAAGGGGATTCCCGTGGTGGGGCTGTAACATAGAACGACATTTGTCCGATTTTCTGACGGTTCGTATTTCCGATTGAAGGACGGGATTGCTTCGTGTCCACCACCGCACCGAATACTGATCTGCCCCGCAGCCTGAGCAAGGTGCTCGTCGCTAATCGCGGCGAGATTGCCGTGCGCGTCATCCGCGCGTGCCAGGACGAAGGTGTTGCGTCGGTCGCGGTGTATGCAGACCCTGATGTCGATGCGCCGTTCGTCGCTCTTGCCGACGAAGCCTTCGCCCTCGGCGGCACCACCGCCGCCGAGTCTTACCTGGACATGGACAAGGTCATCGACGCCGCGCAGAAGTCCGGCGCCGACGCTATCCACCCGGGCTACGGCTTCCTCTCGGAGAACGCCGAGTTCGCGCAGAAGGTCATCGACGCTGGCCTGACCTGGATCGGCCCGTCGCCGGAGGCCATCGCGGCACTCGGCGACAAGGTCACCGCCCGCCACATCGCTGAAGCCGCCGACGCCCCCATGGCACCCGGCACTAAGGACCCCGTGGCTAACGCTGACGAGGTCGTTGCGTTTGCCGACGAGCACGGCCTGCCCGTTGCCATCAAGGCAGCTTTCGGCGGTGGCGGTCGCGGCATGAAGGTCGCCTACACCCGCGAAGAGATTCCGGAACTGTTTGAGTCCGCCACCCGCGAAGCCACCGCAGCGTTCGGTCGTGGCGAGTGCTTCGTGGAGCGCTACCTGGACAAGGCCCGCCACGTTGAGGCGCAGGTGTTGGCTGATCAGCACGGCAACGTTGTCGTCGTCGGTACGCGTGATTGCTCCTTGCAGCGTCGCTTCCAAAAACTTGTCGAGGAAGCACCCGCACCGTTTTTGACCGACGAACAGCGCGAGCGCATCCACTCCTCTGCCAAGGCGATTTGCCGCGAAGCCGGCTACTACGGCGCCGGCACCGTGGAGTACCTCGTGGGCTCTGACGGGCTGATCTCGTTTTTGGAGGTCAACACCCGTCTACAGGTCGAACACCCCGTCACCGAGGTCACCGCCGGCATCGACCTCGTGCGCGAGCAGTTCCGCATCGCCCGCGGTGAAGAACTGCTGCTGACCGAAGACCCGACCCCGCGTGGCCACGCTATTGAGTTCCGCATCAACGGCGAAGACGCCGCCGCAAACTTCATGCCGGCACCGGGCACCGTCGTTGCATACGCTGAGCCCACCGGCCCCGGAGTGCGTGTCGATTCCGGCGTGCGCGCAGGCTCCGTCATCGGCGGCCAGTTCGACTCCATGCTGGCGAAACTGATCGTCTACGGCGCCACCCGCCAAGAGGCCATCCAGCGTGCCCGCCGCGCACTCGGCGAATACGTGGTCACCGGCTTCCCCACCGTCATCCCCTTCCACCAGGCCATCCTGGATAACCCGGCATTCGTCGGCACCGAAGAGGGCTTCGACGTGTACACCCGCTGGATCGAGGAAGAGTGGGACGGCGAACTGCCCGCGTCCAGCGCCGATGCATCTGGTGACGACGCCGACACCGACCTGCCGACCCGTCGCACCTTTGCCGTTGAAATTGACGGCCGCCGCGTCGAAGTCGCCCTACCCGAGGAACTCGTCACCGCAGGCCCCGCCAAGCGCAAGCCGAAGAAGCGCCGCGCAGGCAAGGCTGCTGTCTCCGGTGACGCCGTCGCCTCCCCCATGCAGGGTTCCGTGATCAAGGTCAACGTCTCCGAAGGCGACGAGGTTGCTGAAGGCGACGTCCTGCTGGTCCTCGAGGCCATGAAGATGGAGAACCCGGTCAAGGCACACAAGGCCGGCACCGTCACGGGCCTCGCCGCCGAGGCTGGCGGCCAGGTGTCCAAGGGCGCCGTGCTTATGGAGCTGAAGTAGCTGGTTGCTTCGGTGGCGCTTGTCCCACCCATTGCCCTGACAGATTTTGCAGAATCTGTCAGGGCTTTTCTTTACGACGCTACGACCAGGCGTTCTATACCCCTTCAAAGGTCGACTGACAGATTTTGCAGAATCTGTCAGCGCAGACCTACGGAAACGGCGAACTGCTCCAGCACAGGTCCGATAAACGGCACGAGGAAGCCCAACACAACGGCGACCGCCACAACAATCGTGGCGATGGCTTCTGGGGAAGTGCTCGAACCTGTAGGAGCCACATCGGTCGCGGGTGCCTCGGGGATGCCGGTGCCGTGGACAACTGGGGCGCTGATCGGCTTGGTGGCGCTGATGAGCTCGATCTCCTGCGCCTCCGATACGCCAGGCCCGTTCACTGGTTTCGAAGCTCTGTTGAGCGAGGACGATTCGCCCTTCCCGTTCGACACCGTGCTCACGCCTGAGTAGACCGCCACCAGTCCCCTGCCGGGTGCCCACACGGGTGCGCCGGAGTCACCTTTCACGCCAAGTTCGCTGTCGAAGTAGACGTTGTTGCCCAGCCGGTCAACGAAGGTGCCGCACCGCTTCTCCCCTGCGTTGAGCAGGCAGACCTCGTCGTTGGGGTGCAGGTCCTCGAGGTCCACCACGGCGTCGGTGGTGATGGTGTTCGCACCCAGTTGGACACCGTCGTCCCAACGGATGATCCCCCAGTCGTTGCCGGTCGCAGACCTACCGAATGCAGTGGAGGGGTAGAACGTTCCGCTTGCCTGGCCCACAGCAGCGCGGCTGCCGTGTTCGCCACAGTGCCCGGCGGTGTAACTGATCCGTTGGTCGGGGTCGTTGAACCCGATGGTGCACATGCCCTTATCGACGACGACCACACGAGCTCCCTGCTCCACCACCGGAACCGCGGCGTTTGCGATTGGGGTGAGGGCAAGGGCGGTTGCGGTGGTCGTCGAGAGGCATATGCGGCGGAGCATGGAAAAAGATTAACGTGGTGGGCATGGATTACACACCTGAGTTCGAACTACGTGAAGCAACTGAATCCGACCGCACGTACCTGCGCCGCCTGAACTTTCTCACCGACGTGTTCGGGGATGAGCACGGCGAGATCGGACCAGATGAACGTGCAGGCTCCGACAATTACGTCGGCCAATGGGACCCAGAAACCGAAGGCGGCATCCTTGCATTCGACCAGTTCCGTGTGCCAGCGGGCGGTGTCTGGCTGCGCTACTGGCCCACGCCCGAACTGGGTTGGGCCAACCTCGGGAAGGATATTCCGGAGATCGCAATTGCGGTGGAGCGACGCTACGCCGGCCACCGACTCGCCGTCCGACTCCTTGCAGCTGCAGTTGAGTTGGCAGCAAAGCAAGGCGCGTCGAAGGTAGCGCTGTGGGTGGACCCGAACAACGACCGCGCACGCCACCGCTACGAGTCTTTCGGATTCAAAAACGTCGACGGCCACGACAATGTCATGGCCGTCGACGTCGATGACTTCACCGCTTAGGCCACGTTTCGCCTAGGCGGCGCGCCTGCTGGGGGACCACCTCCACCGATAGAGCTCAAAATTTGAGCCCCATTCCTAAGCCTCCAGCAGCCTTTCCCCACGATCAAGCCAGTTAAGCGCAAAGGACTTAATGGCGTCGTGCCACTCAACCTCGTACTGCCGCGACGGCAAGAACGTGCCCACCTCGCGGTATCCGCCAACGGTTTTCACCTCCACGCGGCTGCCAGGCCGGCCACAGTGGGCGGCGGTGTAGCCCGCCCAGAATCCCTTACGAGGCGTCCACGTAGCCCAGCGTGCACTCGGAGACCCCGCCAAAGCGCACCACGTCGCCTTGGGTGACCGTAATGGTTGGGCGGCGGCACTCAGGCGGCGCGGCGGCCAGACAGACGGCACCAGCGGCGGCTGTGGCGGCTCTGGCGCTGTGGGCGCATGCGGGAAAGGTTACCGTGCGTGACTTAAGTGCATGAGTACGGTGGCACCCATGGAGTTCACCTTCCACCGCGCCACAGAATCGGACCGCACCTACTTGCGCCGTCTGAACTTCCTCGCGGACATCTACGGTGACGAATCCAAGGAGGTGCGCCCGGAGCAGTTACCGGACGTGGAACGCTACGTCGACGAGTGGGACCCGCAACGCGACGGCGGGGTCATCGCCTTCGACCAATTCCGCATTCCCGCAGGCGGAGTGTGGTTGCGGTATTGGACGTCGCCTGACCAGGGCTATGCGAACCTCTCGCCCGGCACTCCAGAAATCGCCATCGCCATTGAGAACCGATATGCGGGCCACCGCTTGGGCGAAGCCTTGCTCCGTGAGGTCGTAGACCTCGCCCGGGAGCAGGGTGCTACACAAGTGGCGCTCTTTGTCGCAGAAGACAACCCCCGCGCCCGCCACCGCTATGAAGCGTTCGGCTTCAGCGATGTCGCGGTACCCGGGGGTGTGATGGTCTACCAGCTCTAATCTGCCCTCTCTGCGACGCGCCCTTCCCACCGCGGGATCATGAGGGGGCTGCCGGATTCCGGATCTTGGATGATACTGGCCTCGACGCCGAAAACGTCACGAACCAACTCCTCGGTGATCACGTCGGCGGGCGCGCCGGTGGCCACGACTTCCCCGTCTTTCATCGCGATGATGTTATCCGCGTAGCGCGCCGCTTGGTTGAGATCGTGCAGCACCGCCACCAGGGTGAGGTGGTCGCGCTTGTTCAGCTCGCGGCACAGTTCAAGAAGTTCGATCTGGTAGCGCACATCCAGAAACGTGGTCGGCTCGTCGAGGAGCAGGATCGGAGTCTCCTGCGCAAGAGCGACAGCCATCCAAACACGTTGGCGCTGCCCGCCGGAAAGCTCGTCGACGAAGCGACCGCTGAGCTCGCGCACGTTGGTCGCGTCCATTGCCCCTCCCACGGCACGCTCGTCTTCTGGCGACCAAGGTTTGAAAAGACCCTGGTGGGGATACCGTCCGCGTGAGACGAGATCGATGACACGGATGCCCTCCGGTGCGACCGGCCCCTGGGGAAGCAGGCCGACTTGCTTAGCAACGTGTTTGGTGGGCTGTTCGTGCAGAGACTTGCCGTCGAGAAGCGTCGCCCCTGAAACCGGCGTAATGAGCCGCGTAAGGGACTTCAGCAGCGTCGATTTGCCGCACCCGTTCGGCCCCACAATGACTGTGAACATGCGATCCGGAATCTCGACTGTGACATCGTCGCAGATGATCGCTTCGTCGGAGTACGCCAACTTCGCGTGTTCGGTGCGCAGACGTGCCATTTACTTCCGTCCTTCCTGAATCAGCAGCCAGAGGAAATAGATACCGCCGATGGAGACGGTGACAATGCCTACTGGCAGTGGCGAAGTGGGGTGAATGCGCTGTGCGACAGTGTCTGCGAGCACGAGCAGCAACGCGCCGGTCGCGGCAGTAGGCATCAGCGCCAGCCCGTCGGCGCGCACAAGTCGGCGCGCGATCTGCGGGGCGGCGAGCGCGATGAATGAGATCGGTCCAACGGTGGCGGTGGCTAGTGCGGTCAAGCCAATCCCGGTGATGATCGCGGCGACTTGCACTGCACGCACGTTTTGCCCAAGAGCGGTGGCGAACGGGATGCCGATCTGTGTAAGGCGCATCGGGCGAGCCAACAACGCCGTCACCGCAATGAACACCACCGTGCCCGATGCTGCGAACCCGAGGGTTTTCCAGCTGGTGCCAGCAAGGTTGCCCGCACCCCACAAGCTCGCCATGATCGCGTCCTCGACCGTCGCCGTGAGCAGCAGCCATGTGTTCACCGCGGCCAGCATCGCACTGACACCGATCCCGACGATGATGAGCCGCACTCCCCGAGCATGGCCGTCTTTCGACGCTAGGAAAAACACCGTTACAGCCGTGAGCAAGCCGCCCGCGAGCGCACCGAGCAGGGTGGCCGTGGAACCGCCGCGGAGCACCAGCATAGCGATGAGAGCCCCGGTATAGGAGCCGGTTTGAAAACCGATCACATCCGGCGAACCGAGCGGATTATTGGTGAGGTTTTGAAACAACGCGCCCGACAGAGCGAGCGCAGCACCGAGCACCAGCGCCATCAGCACGCGCGGAGCACGCCACTCCACCACGACCATGTGGGTGAAGTCGTCCCCGCGGCCCAGCACAGCATCGAATACTTGGCCCGCGGTCATCGATGCAGAACCGGTGAAAAGCGCGAAGACGCCGCAAGCAGCCGCCAGCGCGACGAGAACGGCGGTGACTACCACTGCACGCACATCGGTGACGAAGATCGGGCGCTCGCGCGGGCCGATCCCTACCATCGGTCGGCCGAAATCCAGGCGTTGCGTCGTCACAGTTCTGTCACCCGGAACTGGCGCACCATGTAGATAAGGAGGGGCGCGCCGATGAAGGGCGTGACCACCCCTACAGGCATCTCGCCCTGCACAATCACGCGGCCGACCACGTCAGCGAAACCCATGATGGCGGGTGCCAAAATGATCGAGTACGCCATGATCCATCCCTGGTGCGGGCCCACGATCATCCGGCTTAGGTGCGGGGCCAACAACCCGAGGAAAGAAATTGGTCCTGCCACCGCAGTGCCGCCGCCAGCGAGGAGCGCAATAGCGATCAGTGCGACGAGACGAACGCGGTTCGGGTTCGCTCCCATCGCCACGGCAGCGGCCTCGCCCAGCGCGAGCACATCAAGCGACTTCGATAGTGCGAGCGCGAGCACGAGCCCGATCAGAATGAAGGGCACGATCGCGAGCGTATTGTCCAGAGCCTGGTTGGCCGTGGTGCCAGCGGACCAGCCGCGCATCTTCTTCAGAACGTCGGAGTTGGTGAGCAGAACCGCTGAAGTGAACCCGCCGAGGACGGCACCGAGTGCGACGCCGGACAGTGTCATCCGGATCGGGTTGCCTCGCATCGGCCCAGCATTTCCGATGAGGAATACAGCGAACGATGTAACGGTCGCACCTGTGAATGCCAACCACATGTATTGGTTGATGTCGGTGAGACCGAAGTAGGCGATGCCTACCACCACCGCCAGAGAAGCGCCGGCATTGACGCCGAGGATTCCGGGGTCTGTCAGGGGGTTTCTGGTCACTGCCTGCATCAAGCCGCCCGCGACACCGAACGCGGCCCCTGCCACCAAAATCAGCACGGTGCGCGGCACCCGCGACTGCCACACCACCTGCGACACCGGGTCGGCCGGATCGGGCGAACGGAGGAAATGCCACAGCTCGCTGAGCGTAATCTCGCGCGCACCGACGGTAAGGCTGAGCACGAGCGAGACCGCGAGCAACGCGATGAGCACCCATGCGCCGACAACTCGGTACGCGAGCGGGTGGGGCTGTGGCGGTGCTAGCTGGGCTTCCGTTTCGGTGGGCGCAGGCGCTGTGGTGATCGTCATGGTTCGCGGTGGGCGGGTCGAGGGCTTAGGAGACCTTGTTGAAGCCCTGGACCTTTGTGGCGAGTCCGTCCAACCAGTCGGCGTAGTGGCGCGAGGTCAGCGCACCCTTTGAGTTCCAGGCGTAGAGCTGACCAGCCTGGACCGACGGCAGCGAGTCCCACATTTCGGCGGTGAAGGGGTCAGCTTCGTCGTAGTCCTCGACGAGCATGACATCGGTGGGGTATTTCGAGGCTTCCTCCCAGGCGATCCACGCCCACGGGCTGCCCTCGTGACCCTCGGTCGGGCCAGCGAGGGTCGCGCCGAGCGACTTCAGCAGATCCGCATGGGGGCCGTTCGCGCTGGTGTAGAGCATCTCCTTGGTGGGGCTCGACAGCATGAAGCTCAAGTCTTCGCCAGCAATGGCATCGGAGAAGTTCTGCTTCGCAGCCGCGTAGTCTTGGTCTGCCTTAGTGATGTGCGAGGCGGTGACATCGGCGCCGAGGAACTCGGCGAGCTCGCGGACGTTGGCGATGCCCTCGTCCACGGTGTCGCCGCCGGGCAGCGGCACGAACTGGGCGACGCGAGTGAGTTGGGAGTTCACATCCTCTTTGAACCATTGCCAACCGTCTGCTGTGCCGAAGCCAATGATCGCGTCCGGTTTGAGCTGTGCGAGTTTCTCCAAGTCAATCTCGCCGTCGGTGCCGATCTGCTCAATCCCGGTGGTGTCCGCCCCACCCATCACGGTCGGGTCGTCGCACTGGTAACCGAAGATGGCGTTCGGCTTGATGCCGTACTCATCGAGGGTGGAGTAGGCGTAGCAGTCCATGACGATGTTCTTGGGCTGCTCGGCGAACTCGATTTTCAGGCCGTCAATGCTCGGGTGGTTAAACACCAGCGCACCGGATGCCTGGGCATTGCTCGAAGCGGACGCGGAGGAGGATGTCGCGGCGTCCGAGGCAGACACGGTGGAAGTTGCAGTGGAAGTTGAGGCGGAGTTGGAAGGAGATGAGCTGCAGCCTGTGAGAGCGAGGCCAACAGCAAAGGTGAGCACTGCACCGAGTTTCGCGCGCATGCGGGATCCCTTTCAGTCGAAATGTGGCCTGAGCAGAAAGCCAGGCGAGCACTTAGCAAAGGCAAACCTAACAGATGGTCTGGGTTAGGTAAAGCAGCCCTTACCATCTCGCGAGGAAGTTACCCCCGCGCCTGTCCTCGAATCCAGAACGCGCTGAATGTGACATTTTTGGGATCAATCCCCCACTCTTGCACGGCGAATCGTCGCACCCCCGCTGCGAGGTCTCGTTCGCCGCAACACCAGACACTCTCCGGGCGCTCGTGAGAGCGAAGCTCGGAGACAACTGCCTCCAGCAACCTGTCCTGCTGGGCGGTGACCAGGGCCAGTGACCTCACGCGGGATTGCCAGCGCTCAACCAGCCCAGGCTCGAATTCGTCGTTCGTGGTGGCGGCGAACACGACATCTGCCGCAGCCAGCTCAGCAGGGTGGAATTGCTCGAGGAATTCAAGAATTGCTGCGACTGAAGGCGCTGCAGTGGGGTCGGCGACCAGCAGCTGCGATGTGCCTGGCTTTGGCTCGCGCCGGAACCACAGCCCGTTCACGGGGTAGATTCCGCAGGTGTCCCCAGGCGCGACGCGCAGCGCCCAACGCAACGCGGGCCCGATGTCGGTGTCCGAGGCATCCGAAACACCGTGTGTGACCAATAGGAAGCTCAGGGTGCCAGCAGCTCGGTCGAGACTTCGAACTGTGTACCACCGAAGGTCGGGTCGCACGGCATCCGGAAGCGCGGCAAGTTGGGCTCGTAGATTGCTTACCCGAGTTGTCGTTAATGGGACATAGTCCTTGCCAGGCCCCGGCATGAGGAGGCCGAAGAACTCGTCTGGGCCTACCAATTGGTGGTCGCGCAATTCAGGCGCAACCACGGAGATCTCAAGGAGGTCGGGTGCAACCCGTTCAACATTGGCGACGGTGACTGTGAGTGCATCGCTTTTCTCGCGCTGGGGCCAGTCCGTGAGCTGAATGTCCGAAAAGTTGCAGGAACCGAAAACCATGAAAGGTAGTTTAGGCTTACCTACATCATTGTGTCGAGACGCCCAGCCGCCAAAACGCCGAAAGCGCCGAAAGCGCCGGCACTCCGGGTGGAGGTCGGCGCTTTGGACGTCGTCAGGCGAAAAGCTCTTAAGCGATAACCACTACGAGGTCGCCGCCTTCCACCTTGGTCGGCTTGGTCAGCGCGATGCGCTCGATCACGCCCGACTTCGGTGCGGAGATCGCGGCCTCCATCTTCATAGCCTCGATGGTTGCGACCGGGTCGCTTTCCTTGACCTCGTCGCCTTCCTTCACCGTGACGGTGACGGCACCAGCGAACGGTGCTGCAACGTGGCCCGGGTTGGACGCGTCGGCCTTCTCCACCTCGGCAACGGTGGACTCGACGTTCTCGTCGCGGACGGCAACCGGGCGGACCTGGCCATTGACGGTCAGGATGACCTGGCGCATGCCCTTCTCATCCGGCTCGCCGACAGCGTCGAGGCTGACCACCAGCGGCGGACGGTTTTCGTCGATCTCGCCGTAGTAGATCATGGTCTCCACGCCCTCTTCAAGGCCGTAGAAGAAGGTCTTGTCACCCAACTGGTCGGTGATGCCGTAGGTGCGCAGGTGCTCCTGGTACTCGGCGTACTGCTTCGGGAACAGCAGCTGATCCAGCGCCGCACGACGCACGCTGTGGTCGTCGGACTGCAGATCCGGCTCGAGCTCCGCCGGCACCTGGACGGTGTGGTCGACCTCGGAGCGGTTCTCCAGCGCCTTGTCGCGCAGCAGCGGCCAGCCACCCGGAGGGGTACCCAGCTCGCCCTGCAGGAAGCCAATGACGGATTCCGGAATGTCGTACTTGCGCGGATTCTCTGCGAACTCCTGCGGGCTGACACCCTGGCCGACGAGCTGCAGGGCCAGGTCGCCAACCACCTTGGAGGACGGGGTGACCTTCGTCGGGCGACCGAGGATCTCGTTCACGCCTGCGTAGTAGTCCTCGATGAGCTCGAAGCGGTCCTCCAGACCAAGGGCCTTCGCCTGGGTGCGCAGGTTGGAGAGCTGACCACCCGGGATTTCGTGCTTGTACACGCGGCCAGTCGGTCCCGGGATGCCGGACTCGAACGGTGCGTACACCTGGCGCACGGCCTCCCAGTACGGTTCCATGTCGAAGACGGCCTGCAGGTCGATGCCGGTGTCGCGCTCGGTGTTCTCAAACGCTGCGACGAGGGCGGACATCGACGGCTGGGAGGTGGTGCCGGCCAGCGGGGCGGATGCGACGTCGACAATGTCGGCACCCGCATTCGCTGCGGCGAGGTAGGTCGCCAGCTGGCCACCTGCAGTGTCGTGGGTGTGGACGTGGACCGGCAGGTCGAAGCGCTCACGCAGCGCGGTGACCAGCTTGGCTGCTGCTGCCGGACGCATCAGGCCAGCCATGTCCTTGATCGCCAGGACGTGGGCGCCTGCCTCGACGATTTCCTCGGCGAGGTTGAGGTAGTAGTCCAGCGTGTACAGGTCCTCGTTCGGGTCCACCAGGTTGCCGGAGTACGCCATGGCGACCTCGGCGACGGTGGTGTTGGTCTCCAGCACTGCGTCGATAGCCGGGCGCATCTGGGACACGTCGTTGAGCGCGTCGAAGATACGGAAGATATCGATGCCGGAGGAAGCGGCCTCGCGGACGAACGCCTTGGTCACCTTGTCCGGGTACGGGGTGTAGCCGACGGTGTTGCGGCCACGCAGCAGCATCTGGATGTTGACGTTCGGCATTGCCTCGCGCAGCTCGTCGAGACGCATCCACGGCGACTCGTGGAGGAAGCGCATTCCCACGTCGAAGGTGGCGCCGCCCCATGCCTCAACGGAGGCTAGCTCTGGGGTCAGGTGGCCCACATGCTTCGCTGCCGCGACCAGGGTGTTGGTGCGGATGCGGGTTGCCAGCAGGGACTGGTGGGCATCGCGGAACGTGGTCTCGGTGACGCCAAGTGCGGTCTGCTTGCGGATCTTTTCAGCCCACTTTGTCGGGCCGAGCTCGAGCAGATCGTCGCGGGAACCGCGTGGCAGATCGCCGTACTTGGATTCCGGCAGCTTCTTCGACGGCTGAATGTTCGTCGGGCGGGCACCGTTCGGCTGGTTCACCGTGACGGATGCCAGGTAATCGAGGATCTTGCCGGCATCGTCAGCCGCGGCCGGAGCCTCGAGCAGGTGCGGGTGATCCGCAATGAAGCCGGTGTTGATGCGCTCGTTGCGGAACTCGTCCTCGCTGAGCAGGGCGCGCAGGAAGCCGATGTTGGTGGACAGGCCCGTGATGGAGAACTCGTTCAGGGCGCGCAGTGCGCGGTCGACAGCGACCTGGAAGTTGCGGCCACGGCAGGTCATCTTGACCAGCAGAGAATCGAAGTTCGGGGTGATGGTGGTACCGACGGCGACGGAGCCGTCGAGACGCACACCTGCACCACCCGGGGAGCGGTAGCCGGTGACCACGCCGGAGTCCGGGCGGAAGCCGTTGGCCGGGTCCTCGGTGGTGATGCGGCACTGCAGGGCTGCGCCGTTGACCTCGATGAGGTCCTGGGTGAGGTGAATGTCCTCCAGCTTCGCGCCGGCGGCGATGTACATCTGGTTCTTTACGATGTCGATGCCGGTGACTTCCTCGGTCACCGTGTGCTCCACCTGCACGCGCGGGTTCATCTCGATGAAGACGTGGTTGCCGGCTTCGTCGACAAGGAACTCGACCGTACCTGCGCCCTCGTAGTTGATTTCCTTACAGAACGCCACAGCGTCGGCACAGATCTTCTGGCGCTGCTCTTCCGTGATGTGCTGCGCCGGAGCGATCTCAACAACCTTCTGGTGGCGGCGCTGCACGGAGCAGTCACGCTCAAACAGGTGCACCACGTTGCCGTACGAGTCGGCCATGATCTGCACCTCAATGTGCTGCGGGCGGATCACGGCGCGCTCGATGTAGACGTTCGGGTCGCCGAAGGCTGCCTCCGCCTCACGGGACGCCTCGGCTGCGAGACGCTCAACGTCCTCGATCTTCTCAATGAAGCGCATGCCGCGTCCGCCGCCACCGGCGACAGCCTTAACAAACACCGGGAACTCGAAGTCCTTGGCAAACTCTGCCAGCTCCTTCGGGTCCGCGGACGGCTCGGAGTCCTTCAGTACCGGCAGGCCAGCACGCTCAGCGGCCTGGACAGCGGCGGACTTGTCGCCAGTCAGGTCCAGCGTCTCCGGGGTCGGGCCGATGAACTTAATACCGTTGTCGCGGCAGGCACGAGCCAGGTCAGCACGCTCGGAGAGGAAGCCGTAGCCCGGGTAGACGGCATCTGCGCCCGTTTGCTTCGCGGCACGGATGATTTCGTCGATGTTCAGGTACGCCTTGACCGGCTGGCCGGCCTCGCCGATCTGGACTGCCTCGTCCGCGAACGGACGGTGGAACGAGTTACGGTCCTCGCGGGGGTAGACCGCGACGGTCTTCGCGCCAGTTTCAAAGGCTGCACGGAAGGCACGAACGGCGATCTCACCGCGGTTAGCTACCAGGATTTTCTTGAATGCTGGCAGGTCATTAAGCGGGAGGTTATCCGGGTTCATTTGGTTCCTTTCCTCAAGGAAAGATCGAAGTCATACTGCAACGGGTAGTTTAGTACAGGTCACACTTTTATTTGGAGCTTTTCCAAAACGTTTGCGACCCATGTGCCCCCTAACGCGGGGGTGCAAAAACGCGGGCGCCGCGTTGCGACGACCCGCGTTTCGGGGGTGATCCGCTTACGCCTTGACGTGGCGCTCGTCCGGGCCGTTGTAGGCCGAGAGCGGACGGATCAGGGAGTTGTTCTCAAACTGCTCGATGATGTGAGCGGTCCAGCCGGTAATGCGGGACATCACGAACAGCGGGGTGAAGAACTCGATGTCGAAGCCCAGGATGTAGTAGGCCGGGCCGGACGGGAAGTCCAGGTTCGGACGGATCTTGATCGAGGTGTTGTCGTGCATGGTCTTGGCCATGATGTCGTACATCTCGACCCACTTCTGAGCGTCCTTCTCCGGGTGCTCCGCAGCGAGCTTCTTGAAGGCGGCTTCCATCGTCGGCACGCGCGAGTCGCCCTTCTTGTACACGCGGTGCCCGAAGCCCATGACGAGCTCCTTGTTCTTGAGCTTGTCCAGGCACCACTGCTCTGCCTTGGCCGGGTCGCCGATTTCGGTCATGTGGTGCATGACGAACTCGTTGGCGCCACCGTGCAGCGGGCCCTTCAGGGCACCGATTGCGCCGGTGATTGCGGACCAGCCGTCGGACATCGTCGAGGCGATGGTGCGGGCCGTGAAGGTGGAGGCGTTGAAGGAGTGCTCGGCGTAGAGGATCATCGTCTTCTCAAACGCCTCGATGTCGGACGGGATGTTGGCCGGGGACTTCTCGTCGTCACCGAAAACCATCCAGAGGAAGTTCTCGGAGAAGCCCTTCTCCTTGCTCGGGGCGATGTACTCCTTGCCCTGGCGGCGACGGATGTCGGTTGCGACAATCGTCGGCAGCTTGGCCAGCAGCTTGCGGCCGATGCCACGCAGGTGATCGGAGTCCGGGGTGAACTTCTCCGGATCCTCTGCACCCAGGTAGGACACTGCGGTACGCAGCACGTCCATCGGGTGGCAGTCCTTCGGCATGAAGTTGATGATCTGGATCAGTTCTTCATCGATGTCGCGGTTTTCCATGCAGCCACCGCGGAACTCTGCAAACTGCTCCTCGGTCGGCAGTTCACCGTTCCACAGCAGGTATGCCACTTCCTCGAAGGTGCAATGCTCTGCCAGTTCCTGGACCGGGTAGCCGCGGTACAGCAGCGAGTTGGTCTCCGGGTTAACCTTGGACACCGCGGTGTAGTCGGCGACAACGCCGTTGAGGCCCTTACGAATTTCCTGCTCAGTCATGATGATTCACTCCTTCTTGGTGGTGGTGTTGGTGGTGGCGGCCTACTGCTCAAAGGTGGAGCTGTAGGTGTCTTTCGAGTAGGTGAAGACGGATTGGTCGAACTGGTTGTATTCGTCGTAACGCACCAGTTCGTAGAGGCGGGCGCGGTGCTGCATCTTGTCCAGCCACGGCACCTGGGTGCCGGTTTCTGCGATGTCGCGCAGCATTGCTTCGGTCTGGCCCATGGCGATGCGGAAGGTGGTCACCGGCCAGATCACGGCGTTGTAGCCGAGGTTTTCCAGCTGCTGGGCACTGAGCAGGTCGGTCTTGCCAAACTCGGTCATGTTGGCCAGAAGCGGCGTGTCCACGGCGGCGCGGAACTTGGCAAAGTCTTCCTCCGAGTACAGCGCCTCGGTGAAGATAAGGTCCGCACCTGCGTCGGCGTATGCCTTCGCGCGCTCGATGGCCTCGTCGATGCCTTCGATGCCGGCGGCGTCGGTGCGGGCGCAGATGACAAAGTCGTCGTCCTGGCGCTCGCGGACCGCTGCGGTGATGCGGCGGATCATCAGGTCACGCGGCACAACTTCCTTGCCGTCGAGGTGACCACAGCGCTTCGGGTTGACCTGGTCTTCCAGGTGGAGGCCAGCCAGGCCTGCCGCTTCGAACTCGGCGACGGTGCGGGCTGCGGACATCGGCTCGCCGAAGCCGGTGTCGGCGTCGATGAGCACCGGCAGGTTGGTGGCGCGGGCGATCTGGCCGCCGCGGTTTGCAACCTCGGAAAGCGTGGTCAGACCGATGTCTGGCAGACCCAGGTCGTTCGCTACCACGGCGCCGGAGACGTATACGCCGGAGAAGGATCCGATGTCCTCGATCAGGCGCGCGGTCAGCGGGTTGAAGGCGCCGGGCAGGGTGGTGATTTTTTCGTCGACAAGCGATGCTCGCAGTGCTTTGCGGCGCTCGTTCGGGGTTGTGTCAGGCTTGAACATTAGAAGATGCCTCCCGGGATCTCCTCCGCAGCGGCGCGGGTTGCGTCGTTGACGCGGATGTTGAGTTCGGTCAGGTCAGTGAGGTTTTCCAGATCCTGCACGGCGGCGAGGAAGCGATCCTGCTCGTCCTTATCGACGATGCCCTCAGCCAGAGTGCGGAACTTCTGGATGTAGTTCTCACGCTCGAACGGACGAGCACCGTACGGGTGGGCGTCGGCGACAGCCATCTCGTCCTCGATGACAGTGCCGTCGTTGAAGGTGATGACAGCCTTGGCACCGAATGCCTTCTCGTCCGGATCCTGCGAGTGGTAGCGACGGGTCCACTCCGGATCCTCCACCGTGGACACCTTGTGCCACAGCTCGACGGTCTCCGGACGGTTTGCGCGCTCCGGGGTGTAGGAGTCGACGTGGTGCCAGCCGCCGTCCTCAAGGGCGACAGCGAACATGTACATGATCGAGTGGTCCAGGGTCTCGCGGGATGCCTTCGGATCCATCTTCTGCGGGTCGTTTGCGCCGGTGCCGATGACGTAGTGGGTGTGGTGCGAGGTGTGCAGCACGATGGACTCGATCTCGGCGGTGGTCTTGCCTGCGTCTGCGATGGTCTGCTTCATGCGACGAGCCAGGTCAATCGGAGCCTGTGCCTGGTACTCGGCGGAGTGCTCCTTGGTGTAGGTGTCCAGGATCGCTCGCTTCGGCTCACCATCTGCCGGCAGCGGGACGGTGTAGGTGCGCTCCGGGGAGTGCAGCATCCATGCGATGAAGCCGTCTTCGCCTTCCCAGATCGGGGCCGGTGCGCCCTCGCCGCGCATGGCGCGGTCCACCGCTTCGATGGCCATCTTGCCGGCGAATGCCGGGGCGGATGCCTTCCAGGAGGAGATCAGGCCCTTGCGGGACTGGCGGGTTGCGGTGGTGGTGTGCAGTGCCTGGCCGATTGCCTGGTAGATGGTGTCCACGTCCAGGTTGAGCATAGTGCCGATGCCAGCTGCGGCCGAGGGGCCGAGGTGTGCAACGTGGTCGATCTTCCACTCGTGCAGGCAGATGCCCTTGACAAGGTTGACCTGAATTTCGTAGCCGGTAGCAATGCCGCGGATCAGCGCCTTACCGTCGAGGCCCTTGTGCTGTGCAACAGCGAGGATCGGCGGGATGTTGTCGCCCGGGTGGGAGTATTCGGCTGCCAGGAAGGTGTCGTGGAAGTCGAGCTCGCGCACGGCGGTGCCGTTTGCGAAAGCGACCCATTCTGCGGAGTAGGTGCCGTCTTCGCCGAAGACGAGTGCGCCCTTGTTGTCTGCCGGGTGTGCCTTGGCCATTGCGCGGGCGACGGCGACCGGGCGGCGGTTATAGGAGGCAACAGCGACAGAAGCGTTGTCGATGATGCGGTTGATGATCATTTCGCGGGTATCTTCCGGCACCTCAACCGGGTCGGCCGCGACCTTGGCAATCTTGTAGGCCAGATGCTCTTCAATCGGGAAGTCTTCTGCGGACTTATGGGTACGTACCTCGTGTTGGATCATTCTTCGGCTCCTTCTGGCGATCGAGATGATGACGAACCTCATATTAGGAGCGAAAGTGTGTTGCGCATCATAGTGGAAGTTGCGTATTCTTGCGTCCTGAAACTGGCAGACTTGCAAAGTATTGCAAATTACCAGGCCAAGCGGCTGAGAAGGAGCAAAATCAACGATGGCAAAGCTGTACGCGGGGGGTCAGATCCGCACACTGCGCACCGCTCGCAACCTCACTCAAGCCGATGCGGCGATCCTCGTCGGCATCTCGCCGAGCTATCTCAACCAGTTGGAAAACGATCAGCGTCCTCTCACTGCAACGGTGTTGTTGCAGTTAACGTCGGCCTTCGGGGTGGATGCTTCCTTCTTCTCCGGCGACGCCGAACGCGAAACCGCAGCCGCCCTTTCGGAACTGCTCCCCGGCATCGCGCAGCACGAGCTGGAGGAATTCGCCCGCCACTTCCCTACCCTTGCGGAACGTGTCCGAACGATCCCCGAGCGCCTCAACGAGCAAGCCCCCAACCCCTACGAGTACGCACGCAGCTTTTTCCAGGAACACAGCAACTACTTCCACTCCCTGGATTCAGCGGCCGAAACGCTTGCGGAGCATCTTGGTGGCCGCCAGTTGCGCCTGACCCGTCTTGCGTCGGTCCTCGACCGCGACTTCGGCTACACCGTGCGCTTCAACCAGCCTGTGGAGTCGGGTCGCTCCGACATCGACACCACCACCCGCGAGATCCGCCTGCGCTCCGGCTTGAGCGAAGCGCAACAGTGCTTCGAGCTGTCCTACCGCTACAGCAATCTCGCCCACGGCGACGTGATATCAGAGCTCATTGCGCGTATCGACGACACCCCGGCCCGCAACGTCACCACCCACGGCTTAGCCCAGTACTTCGCGGCCGCCGTGACCATGCCCTACTCCGAGATCCTGCAGGCTGCCCACGAGACGCGCTACGACATCGATGTCATCTCGGCCCGCTTCGGCACCGGATTCGAATCCACCTGCCAACGCCTCGGCACACTGCAGCGCCCCGGCGCGCAGGCTGTGCCGTTTGTATTTATGCGCACCGACCGCGCAGGAAATGTGTCCAAGCGCCAGGCCACCACGTCGTTCCGCTTCGCCGTCTCCGGCGATACCTGCCCGCTATGGGTGGTGCACCGTGCGTTTGAAACCCCAAACCGTGTGACCAGGCAGGTCTCCACCACCCCGGACGGGCGCACACAGATGTGGGTTGCGCGCATGGTGCAAGGCCCAGCAGTCGGCTTTGGTCAGCCCCGGCGCGAGCACGCCGTAGCGCTTGGCTGCGACGCCGCATACGCACCCCAACTGGTGTACGCCGACGGCCTTGATCTGGCCCCGGCGTCAGCTACCCCGATTGGTCCGGGGTGCGCGACGTGTCCGCGCACCCGCTGCCCCCAGCGTGCGTTTCCGGCTAGTCCAGATCCGACTTTGTAATCAGGCGGCGAGCCGCCTCGGTAATCGAGCCCGACAGGGACGGGTACACCGCCATCGAGTTAGCCAGCTGGCTGACGGTGAGGCTGTTGGTCACCGCGATGGTCAGCGACAAGATCAGCTCGGATGCAGTCGGCGCGACGATCACACCGCCGATGACCTGGCCGGAGCCCTTGCGGGCGAAAATCTTCACAAACCCGTACTGCAGGGAACGCATCTTGGCGCGCGGGTTCGTCGACAAGGGCAGCTTGTAGATGTCTGCCTCAACCTTGCCGTCGCGGATCTCCTGCTCGGTGACACCCACGGCAGCGATCTCCGGACGGGTGAACACGGCGTTGCCAACCGTCTTCAGGCGGATCGGGCTGACACCGTCGCCCATCGCGTGGTCAACGGCAGTGCGGCCCTGCTGCGCCGCAACCGACGCCAGCGGCATGAGGTCCGTGCAGTCGCCCGCAGCGTAAATGCCGGCGACGTTAGTGCGCGAGACGCGGTCCACATGAATGTGGCCGGACGGGGTGGTCTCCACCTTTGCGGCCTCAAGGTTCAAATCTGCCGTATTCGGAACAGAACCGATGGACATCATCACGTGCGAACCCTCAATGGCGCGGCCATCAGTGGTGTGCACGACCACAGCGTCACCCGTGTTTTCCACACGCTCCACACGCGCGTCCTTCTCCAACTGCACGCCGCGATCCGCCAGGACCTTCTCCAAGACATCGGCGGCGTCGGCGTCGTCGTGAGGCAAAATGCGATCGCGGGAAGCAACCATGGTCACCTTCACGCCCAGCTCCGCAAACGCAGAGACAAACTCCGCACCAGTCACGCCAGAACCAACCACAATGAGGTGGGTCGGCAGCTCCTGCAGGTCATACATCTGACGCCAGTTCAGGATGCGCTCGCCGTCCGGCTCCGCCCCCTTGAGCACACGCGGGCTCGCACCCGTGCACACAAGCACCATGTCGCAGCTGACGTGCTCAGTCTCACCAGACTCGGTGACAATCTCAATGTCATGCGTAGTGTGACCGACCTGCTTATCAGAGAAGCGCGCACGCCCCTTGACCAGGCGCACGCCCTTGCGCTCAAGCTGCTCGCGGATGTCACTGGACTGCTCCGCCGCCAACTGCTTCACACGCTCATTCAGCGCCAGCAGCGACAGCTTCGCGTCACCCAACGTGTGGTTGAGCCCCATATCGTCCGCGCGGCGCAAGTCCGTCTTAATGTTCGCGCCCGCAATGAAGCTTTTCGACGGCACAACGTCCTTACGGATCGCCGAGCCGCCAGCCCCAGAATCTTCCACCAACGTGATGTCTGCGCCGCGTTTCGACGCGAGCAGCGCGGCCTCGTATCCGCCGGGGCCTCCACCCATGATGACGATCTTCTTGGACAAAACGGCTCTCCTCAAAGTTTCAGACTTGACGTGACAGGTTAAACAACGTCACAGTCTACCCGGAGCCGAAGAAACCTCACCCACCCGGAAGTACTGCTCCACAATCGCACCGAACAAACGAACCCCAACCCCAATCGCCCGCTCATCAACATTCAGGTTCCCCTGGTGCAGATCCTGTGGCTCACCCTCACCGTTCCACGCACCCAAGCGCATCATCGCGCCGGGCACGTGCTCGAGGTACCACGAAAAGTCCTCCCCACCGCTGGATTGCGGGGCGGAGACAACGCTGTGCGGGTCCACGGACCGGGCGGCTTGGACGGCCAGGGCGGTGGCGGCGTCGTCGTTAAGCACGGGCGGCACACCGCGGATGTAATCCAGGTGGTACGTGCAACCGGTCGGCGCAACGACAAGGTCAATGAGGTCCGTAATCAAGTCCTCGATCTCACGCCACGTCGTAATATCCGCCGTGCGCAACGTGCCTTCCAAGACTCCCACCTTTGGAATCGCATTCGCCGCATCACCCGCGTTGACGTGGCCAAACACCAGCACAGTGCCTGTGCGCGGATCTACCCGGCGCGACAATAACGCCGGCAACTGAGTAATCAGCGCACCGATTGCGTACACCACATCGGCGGTCAACTGCGGGCGCGACGTATGTCCGCCGGGGCCCTGGACCTCGATACGAATCACGTCAGACGCCGAGGTGATCGCACCGGTGCGCACGCCGATCTCCCCAACACGGATATGCGGCTCGGCATGCACCGCATAAATCGCGGAAACATTTTCCAACCCGCCCCACTTGACCACGTCCAGCGCGCCGCCGCCCATAACTTCTTCCGCAGGCTGGAAGATCACGCGAACACCCTGCTCAAGCTCGATCGTGGACAACGCACACGCAAGGCCCAGAGCAACCGTCGTATGCACATCATGGCCACACGAGTGCGACACGCCCGGGTTCACCGACGCGAACGGCAAACCGGTTTGCTCCGGCACACGCAGCGCATCGATGTCTGCGCGAAATGCCAAACGCTTGCCTTCGGTAGGACCAAGGTCCACATACAACCCGGTGCCCGGGAAGCACACCGGCTTCAGACCATGTTCCTCCAGTACGTTGACCAAAAACTCGGTAGTTTCCACTTCCTCGTTGGATAGCTCCGGGTGTGAGTGAATGTGCCGACGCCACCCCACGACCTTGTCCTGGTTTTGATCAAACCAAGCCGCCACGGCTGTAGCGATTCCGGCGTTACTCACGCGTCCTCCCTTAAGGTCGTCCTGTACAGCGGGTACAAGCAAGTGCATATGTTGCACAGAGTCTACGCCGGGGTCGTCGCCACGCTAGAAGCGCACTGCTTTTTCGGTACTGCGTTTTCAGTGCAGTGCTGAATCTGTTCAGCAACGCTAAACACTGGTGTTCCCCTCGGTGCGCCGGGTTGAAGATAGGCGGTGGAAAACCGGGCAGTGTCGTACGGACTGCGGGGCCACTGGAACATGATCGCCTCCACTTTGGCGTCAGGGCCTTGGAGCACGTAGGCATCGTCGACATCATCAAGACTGCCCGGCAACAGCATCGCAGGTGGCACGTGCAGCGCACGAGCGATGCGGTAGAGAGTGCTTAAGGTTGGGTCGGCAGCCCGCTCGTTGTAGTCGTTGCGCTCAATATTGGACACAAGCGAGCGCGACACTCCAGCGAGTTCCGCAAGGCGCGTTTGGCTCAACCCCCGCATGATGCGCAGCGCGCGAATACGTTCTCCCAAGCCCAGCGCGTAGCTGGCCCAGTGCGAGTCCGGTAGCAATTCCCCCATGACAGCTCTCCCCCTGGCTGTGTCGTTGTGCTGTTGTGCCGTTGTGCTCACAATGTAGCGCAGCGCAAGTGTGCACGCCACGGTTATTTTCGGTTCCGTGGCGCGTAGACCTTGCGCTGCGCTTGTACTGTGCGCGCGTTATGCGCGTTAGAGGTCGATGTTGCGCGGACCGTAGAGACGATCACCGGCATCGCCCAAGCCAGGCACGATGTAGGCGTCCTCGTTCAGCGACGGATCGATCGTCGCGGTAACCAGGCGGACAGGCCCGCCGTGAGCCTTGAGCGCATCCACGCCCGGCTGTGCACTGACCATGCAGATGCACGTGATGTCGTCCGCACCGCGGCCAACAAGCAGATCGATGGCGTGGATGAGCGAGCCGCCGGTTGCCAGCATCGGGTCCACCAGGAACACAGGCTGTCCAGACAGATCGTCGGGCAGTGCTTCGAGGTACGGCACCGGTTCGTGGGTTTTCTCGTCGCGAGCCAAGCCGATGAAGCCCACCTGGGCGTCCGGGATCATCGACAGTGCTGGGTCGATCATGCCCAGACCGGCTCGGATGATCGGAACGATGATCGGCGGGGTGGCCAGCCGCGTGCCTTGAGCGACCGCAACTGGGGTTTCGGTGTCGAACTGCTCGACTTTCAAATCACGCGCCGCCTCGTAGATCAGCATTGCGCCGAGGTCGGCCAACGCCGCACGAAAAGCTGCGTTGTCGCTGCGCTTGTCGCGCATAATGGTCAGCCGCGAAGCAGCCAGCGGGTGGTTAATAACCGTGATGTCCATGCCGCCCATGCTAATTCACCAAAGTTTTTTCTCCTACGAGGGAACCGGCGTGGGGTTTTCGCCGTCCAATGTGCATGACTGTCTTTCAATTTGATTCCGCATCCGTGTTTTCCATGACCGATTCTCTACGCAACGACGCAGCCTCGCTGCGCGCCCTCAACCATGTGCCAGTGCCCGATGTGTGGCCATTGAGCGAATTCCACAACGCAGTGTCCACCGCTATCGAGCAAGCGAACAGTGACGCCACTTTGCTTCGCGACGAAGCCCGGCGCATCGCCGCAACCATGGACCTCACCGTTGACGCTGCGTGCGCCGTCGATACCGCCACCTGCCACAAGTTTGGAGCGACACTATGAACCCCACCCTTAACACCATGCTCGACGCGCTTTCCTCGCTAGGCGGGCCACCGTCAGTGACAAACAACCGCCACCTGAACTTCTCGTTAGATATCGGTACCGCTGCGGCACAGATTCTGTCCATGGCAGACATCATCGATTTTCCGACCCTTCCGGGCTATCGCATGCCGGACTTCAAGGACTTCGGTCCGCTCGCACAGGTTGCTAACGCGAGCGGGGAAACCAGGCTGCAGGCTGCATCTGACCTGGCGGCCTACCGTGCAGATATCAGTGACGCAGTCCTGCGCGGGTCAGTCCGCGCTACGGCCGCCGTCGCCGAGCTTGTCTCTATTGCAATCGGTCTCATGCGCAACGCCGCGGCAGCGCCCGCGCTTGCGGCGACACCAATCGGCCCAATTGGTGCAGCGGCGTTTGTCGCGGCACAAGTCTGTCAGGCGCTCGATGCTGCGATGGCGGCTTTGCAGAGCTTGGAGAAGGACCTGGGCGCCCTTGCGACGAAACTGGGTGCGTCGACCGCTGCGGCGGCCGCCCGTGTCATGCCGGGTCCGGGCGCGCTCGGTGAGGCAGCGAACGCAGAGTTGCAGCGACTTTCGGCCTCGGTGCCATCATCCCCGCGCCAGCTTGTGGCCGCGGCGCTGCCGACTGCACCGAAACCCGCAGCCACGGTCCCCGCGCCTGCTCCGCCTGAGGTCACGCCAATGTCTGCTCCTCCACCGGAGCCCACGCCAGCGCCAGCACAGGGTGGCTCCTCGGTGGGCGCAGCCGCAGTGGCCGCAGCGAAAAGCCAACTGGGCACGCCATATGTTTGGGGAGGGTCGAGCCCTGGTGGCTTCGACTGCTCCGGCCTGACATCGTGGGCATATAGCCAGGCAGGGATGGAGATTCCTCGCGTTGCGGCCGACCAGGCGGTTGGCCGGCAGGTGTCCTACGAGGAACTGCAGCCGGGCGATCTTGTGCTCTGGTCGGGACACGCGGCGATGTACGCGGGCGACGGCATGATGATTGAGGCCGGCGACCCGGTACAGATGAACCCGGTGCGCACCGAGAACATCGGAATGCCGTTCTACGGGTTCTGGCGGCCAACCGGTTAATCTGCTGGCTGTGAGTTGAGTAGACTCTCACCCCATGAGTACCCGCGCGATCCTTCCCGTGAAACTGTCCCTGACCGAGGGCGATTTTTACACCCTGTGGGCCCCAACCTGGAAAGAGAAGGGCACGCAGTGGCAGGCCTTTCTTGGCGACGAGCAATCGGTCCTCGCCTTCAACTCCCCCGAGGAGCTTCTGGCCTACCTCAACACCAACCCGTCGCATGACCTGAGTGATCACCCGAAGTGGGAGGCGTTTAACACTCAGGGCGACGATCGCGTCGTGCCGGGTGAGAAGCAGTACTACGACATCATTGGCGCCCCGAACTTCCTAGCGGGCCGTCCGAGCCACGAGAACGTCTCGTCGCTGGCACGCGTCTTCCAGGTGTCGCGTTCGCTGGCCGAGGTGGCCAGCGCTGAGCATGCGCAGATCTTCTTCGCCTCCCACTCCATTTTGGGCAACGTCAACCGTGGCGCGGACCACTACGCGGGCGAGAACGGCATGTCTGAATGGTCGGGTGTGGGCCGCGTTGTGCTGACCAATTGGAAGCAGGTTGTGGAGTCGCTGGATGAGGTGGTGCGTGTCGTCGATACGCAAGATCTCGATGCGAACGAGGTTGCCGCAGCAACCACCGCTATTGCTGAAGCACAGGAAGCACGCGCAGCGGCTGAGGAGCAGCGCCGCGCCGACGAGCAGGCACAGGCCGCCGCGCAAGACCCCTACGACTCCTCCGTCTGGGGCCTTGCTGGCATCGACCCGGTGAAGGTTTCCATCCAGGGCCAGAGCGTGTACACGCTGCGCACGTACCTGAACGGCGCTCCGGTGTTCTTGGGTAAGTACGGCGAGATCATCACCTTCCCGTCCACGAAGCACCTCGGCCGCTGGATTTTGGAAAACGACGACCACGACCTCGCAGGCGTGTCCACTTGGCAGGACATCCTCAACGCGGCAAACGCTGGCGATCTCAAGGTGGAGGTCCACCCGGACAACTCCTACTCGTTTAACGGCATCGCCGCCGACATTGCCAAGGGCACCGACGCAGTAGACACCAAGCAGATGGCCAAGGCCTACGAACTGCTCGCGGACGCTGCCGACTGGGCGAAGGACGATTCGCTGAACTCCCTGCTGCTGGCCAACCCGCGCATGCAGGATTACCTGGCGTACATGCTTGGCTCCACCCGCGCAGCCGGTTACGTTCCGTCCGCACCGTTCACCGATAAGGCAGAAGCGTGGACCGAGATGGAAAACCAGCTAATCAAGCGCTTCTCCAAGTTCTAAAACTCAGCACGCAACACCCGAGGTTTAGAATGGTCCGCTATGGCAGTGGACCAGGTCGACCCCCTCATCAACGCCATCTATCACTGGATGGACATCTCCGGCGTGCTCCTCATGGGTGTCATTGGCGGCACCCTGGCACGCCAACTCGGCTACGACATCGTGGGGTTCTTCTTCATCGCGATGCTCTCCGCGCTCGGCGGCGGCATGCTGCGCGACGTGCTGATCAACGAGGGCACCGTCGCAGCGATGAGCCAGCCCGAATACCTGATCCTTGCGTTTACCGGCGCGTTGATCGCCAGGTTCACCTACTTCAAGGGCCGCGCATGGGAATTCTTGCAATCGCATGGCGATGCGTTGGTCTCCGCACTGTGGGCGTCCACGGGTGCGTCGAAAGCAATCCAGTACGGGCTTCCGGTTGTGCCCACCATCATGATGGGTGTGTTCACCGCGACCGGCGGCGGCATGATCCGCGACGTGGTCACCGGCCAAGAACCGTCAGTGTTTGGCGGTAACCAACCCACCGTGCTGCCGGCAGTGGCGTGTGCAGTGATCACGCTGATCGGCAACGCCACTGGCTACCTCGCCTGGGGCATGATTCTCGGACCTGTTGCCAGTTTCGCCCTGTTCCTGTTCGGCTACTACGGCAACTGGCGTATCTCCACCGACTCGGAGTTCGCGCCGGTAAACACCACTGTGAACGCGACGGCGACGCAGGTAGCCACGCTTGCGCGCAAGGCTGAGAACAAATCACGCGCGGTGGCCCGCGAGTTGGAGCCAACCCGTGTGCGCTCCTGGCGCCACCGCCAGATGGAGAAGGCGTTGCAGCGTCGCATCGATGCGGAGATCCGCAAGGGCAAGCGTCCGGCGCAGGCGATGAGCGATGCGGATGATTTCCTCAACGAGTTCACCACCCAGTTCCCCGCTATTGATGCTGAGATGCTCGCAGAAGCCACGGGAATTGACACCCCTGTTGAAGACGAGGGGCTCCTCGACGGCATCGGCATGGACCTCTCCGGCGATTCCTACGATGACCAGGTAGAACCAGATCCGGAGGAAACTGAGGCGGTGCATGCGGACATGCTCGATATCATTCTTTCCGACGAGAAACTTACCGACGAGCTCATCGACCGCCTCGTCACCCGCTACAAACAGAAGGGGTCCTAAATGATCAAGCGCACGTTGGCAGCAGTTCCGGTGGCCTGTTTGAGCATGGGGCTGTGCTTGACAGCGAACGCGCAAGACGCCGAAACCCCCGCCCCAACCGATGCCATCGAGCCGGCCGCCCCCACCACCGGCTACTACGACGACACCGGCAACTGGGTCCCACCCAAGCGCGACAAAGCACCCGATACCGATAACTGCCCGCAGGCAACCTGGCCGCCGGAGCCTGTCTCCACCTCAGAACGGGCCACAAGCACGCCGGACGCGTTGCCGGTGACCTACGACGGGCCGTGTGGGGTCAGCGTCGCCGACGGTTACGAGGTTCCGCAGGACGTGCTCGCATCCGCGTGGCTGGTGGCTGACCTGGATTCCGGCGACGTGGTGGCGATGAAGGATCCGCACGGACGATACCGTCCGGCATCGATTATCAAGGTGCTGCTGGCATTGGTGGTGATTGACGAGCTGCCGTTGGATCAAAAAGTGCCGGTATCCGCCGAGTCCGCGGGCCAGGAAGGCTCCGCCGCAGGCATCGGCGAGGGCGGCGACTACACCGTCAACGATCTCCTCCACGGCCTGCTACTGGCGTCCGGCAACGACTGCGCCCACGCACTCGCCCAAGCACTCGGTGGCAACGAGATGACGCTTTTGAAGATCAACGAGATGGCCAAAACACTCGGCATGACCGATACCCGTGCCACCTCTTACTCCGGCCTGGACAGCGCCGGCATGTCCACCTCCGCGTGGGATATGGGCCTGGCGTACAAAGCGGCATTTGCGAACCCCACGTTCGCGGACATCGTCGCCACCGAGTCCTACAAGTTCCCCGGATTCGACGACCTGCCAGCGTTTGAGCTGTGGAATGACAACAAGCTCTACCTCAACGACCCCGACGGCATCGGTGGAAAAACCGGCTACACCGACGACGCCAACCACACCTTCGTCGGTGCGGTCAACCACGATGGCCGCCGCCTCGTCGCCGTCGTCTTAGACACCACTGCCCACGAACACCGCGCCTGGGAGCAGGCGCAGATGCTGCTGCATGCGGCGTATGGGGTGGACGGTGTCGTCGCAAAGCTAGCGCCCCCAGAGACCAACACCCCTGAAACGACACAAGCCGCCCCCTCCCCCACGCCCGAAGAGAACTCCGGTGTGGAAGAGGAGACGGCCTGGAACCGTTGGTGGTCCTACCTTGTCGTCGCGGGCGTTGTGGCCTTCGCGTTGCTTGCCGCTGTGGTTAGTCTCGCGTCAGCACGGAAGCGAGGCCAACGCCGATAGCGCCAAGCGCGGCGCCGACGCCAAGCGCCTTGCCGGTAGACGCCGACTTATCGGTGTTACGCACCGCACCTGCACGGATGTTGATCACGGCCGGCTCCGGAACCTCCGCCGGGGCTGCGTCCAGGGACTCCTGCGTCGTCGCAGTCCATGCTGCAACGTAGAGCACCACGCGCCAGATCAGGTACAGCACGACCATGAGGGTGATGATCGGGCCGAAGATCGCACCCGCCGGGTTACCGGTAGCGGAGGAAATCACCAGACCTGCGAACTGCTGCAAGATGGCGAAGATGACCGCGCCGAGCAGCGCACCCTTCAGACCTGATTTCACCGGCACCTTCGTGCGCGGCATGTACATGTTCACCCACAGCATGACCAAGAAGCTGGCCAGCACACTGACCAGGAATCCAACGACCCACACCACGAGGCGCGCGCCCGGGAAATCACCGATGCCAAGGCGCTCCATTGCGGTGCTGGTCCAGCCGGACACGCCAACCGCGGTCACGCCTGCAGCCACCACGAACAGGACAATGAGCACGACCAGGCCCAGCAGGTCCGCCAACTTCTTGGTGACAAAGTTGCCGCCTTCGTTCGCATCCACCTTCCACATTGCGGACACGCCCACGCGCAGGTTGTTCATCCACCCCAGGCCGGACCACAGAGTGGTTAGCAAACCGATACCAGCGACGGCACCGCGCTGATCAATAGCAGCATTGACCAGTTCATTGAGCATGTCGCCCAGATCGCCGTCGACCGAGGAGGTGATTTGGTTTTCGATCTCCTGGATCAAATCCGGCCGAGCGCTCAGGAAGAAACCGAGGCCGGCGAAGATCAGCATGAGCAGCGGGAACAGCGACAGCACTGAGAAGTACGTAATGCCACCAGCAAGCTGGTTGCCGCCTTCTGAACCGAAGCGCTCGTTCATCCGCAGCACGTGAGCCGCAGCGGGCGCCTTCTCCTCTACTTTCGCCTCTAGGCCTTCTTGCTGTTGCTTCGAGGCGCGCTCGATTCCTTGTTCGTCGGTGTACGCCTTACGCGGCGATGTCGAGGTTGCCATCGACGGACGTCCCTTCTAAACGGATGTGCTTTACCGAACACATCGTAGAGGAGCCTGCGAAACGGCGTAGCGGGGGCGGAGGCAGTAGCAGACTCCTCACGCCTTGCGCCAGTTCAGTAGCCACTGTACAGTTCAGCGCATGCTGACCATTGCTTCACGCCTCGACGTCATGAACCGGCTCGGCCGGGCCATGGCGGATCCGACGCGTTCCAGAATCCTGATGACACTACTCGACGGCCCGAGCTACCCAGCCGTGCTTTCGCGCGACCTGGACCTGACTCGCTCAAACGTCTCGAACCATCTGACCTGCTTGCGTGACTGCGGCATCGTCGTCGCCGAGCCGGAAGGCCGCAAGACCCGCTACGAAATCGCCGATCCGCATCTCGCAGCAGCGCTCAACGCGCTGGTCAACGCGACGCTGGCTGTCGACGAAAACGCCCCATGCATCGACTCTGAGTGCTCGGTCCCCGGCTGCGGCGAGAAGGGAGCGGACGCATGAGTTCAGCGTGTGGATGCGAACACAAACCCGCCGCGGAGGTCGAAGAGCTCGATCGGCCATGGTGGAAGGACCCCGAGTTGCTACTGCCGATCTTCTCCGGCATAGCCCTCTTCATAGGTCTGGCGCTGGACTGGTCCGACTTGGAGACACCCGCGACAGTACTGTTCTGGGTCGGCCTGCTGTTGGGCGCTTACACGTTCGCACCTGGAGCGATCCGGAACCTTGTCACGAAGTGCAAGCTCGGCATTGGCTTGCTGATGACGATCAGTGCGGTCGGCGCGGTGATCCTCGGTTACGTCGGAGAGGCCGCGGCGCTAGCGTTCCTGTACTCGATCGCCGAGGCACTGGAAGACAAGGCGATGGACCGGGCCCAGAGCGGACTGCGGGCACTGTTGAAGTTGGTGCCGCAGACCGCGACGGTGCTGCGCGACGGCACGGCGGTCGAGGTCGCAGCGAAGGACCTCGTGGTTGGCGAGCTAATGCTCGTGCGCCCCGGGGAACGAATCGCCACGGACGGCATCATTCGTTCCGGACGATCCAGCCTTGACACCTCAGCGATCACCGGAGAATCCATTCCGGAGGAGGTCGCACCCGGCGACGAGGTACCCGCGGGAGCAATCAACTCCGCCGGTGTGCTGGAGATCGAGACGACCGCAGCTGGAACGGACAACTCGCTGACCACCCTCGTCGACCTGGTCGAGCAGGCACAGGCGGAAAAGGGCGACCGCGCCCGGATCGCCGACCGGATCGCCCAACCCCTAGTGCCCGGGGTGATGATCCTGGCGGTGCTGGTCGGTGTGATTGGCTCGCTGCTGGGCGACCCCGAGACGTGGATCACCCGTGCGTTGGTGGTTCTGGTCGCAGCCTCGCCGTGCGCGCTGGCAATCTCCGTGCCGCTGACGGTCGTGGCCGCGATCGGCGCGGCCAGTCAGTTCGGAGTGGTCATCAAGTCCGGCGCGGCGTTCGAGCGGCTCGGCGGCATCCGTCACCTGGCGGTGGACAAGACCGGAACCCTTACCCGCAACCAGCCCGAGGTTACCGGCGTGGTCCCGGCGGACGGATTCGATCGGGCGCAGGTGCTTGCTTTCGCGGCGGCAGTTGAGCAGCAATCGACGCACCCCCTCGCCGCGGCGATCGCGGCAGCGGCGCCCGAAGCGCCCACCGCCTCGGACATCAGCGAGGAAGCCGGGCATGGCATCGGCGGCACCGTCGAAGGCCGACGAGTGCTGGTGGGCAGCCCCCGGTGGATCGACGCCGGGCCATTGAAGGCAGACGTTGAGCGCATGGAGTCCGAGGGCCAGACCTGCGTCCTGGTCACCGTCGATGACACCCTCGCCGGGGCGATCGGTGTCCGCGACGAGCTGCGTCCCGAGGTTCCCGAAGCCGTGCAGACCCTGCACGCCAACGACGTGGAAGTGAGCATGCTCACCGGCGACAACACTCGCACCGCCCGGGCGCTGGCTAAAATCGCCGGAATCGACGACGTGCGCGCCGAGCTGCGACCGGAGGACAAGGCAAACATCGTCGCCGAACTCTCCTCCAAGACGCCGACGGCGATGATCGGCGACGGCATCAACGACGCGCCGGCACTGGCAGGCGCGACGGTGGGCATTGCGATGGGAGCGACCGGCTCTGACGCCGCGATCGAGTCCGCTGACGTCGCCTTCACCGGCCACGACCTCCGGCTGATCCCGCAGGCTCTGCAGCACGCCCGCCGAGGCAGCAGGATCATCAACCAAAACATCGTGCTGTCTCTGGCCATCATCATCGTGTTGATGCCGCTTGCGATCAGCGGCGTGCTGGGCCTGGCCGCCGTGGTGTTGGTTCACGAGGTCGCCGAAGTCATCGTGATCTTGAACGGCCTGCGGGCCGCACGAGCGAAGCGCTGAGGCTACGCCGGAAACGGACCTGGCTCCGCCGCTAGCCCTTAGCGCTTCGGTGCCAGGAACCCGACCTTCTCGTACACGTCCTTCAGCAGCGGCGATGCCACCTCGCGGGCGCGCTCGGCACCGCGGGCGAGGATGGCTTCGAGTTCGGCACGGTCCGACATGAGTTCGTCGTAACGCGCGCGCAGCGGCGTGGTGAACGCCTCGAGCGCATCCGCCGTATCCACCTTCAGCGCGCCGTAGCCTTGGCCTTCGTAGCCGGCGACGATGTCGTCGATCGACTTGCCTGTCAGCGCCGACTGAATCACCAGCAGATTGGACACGCCCGGCTTGTTCTCCTTGTCGTAGGCAATCACGCCATCGTTGTCGGTCACGGCGGAGCGGATGCGCTTGGCGGAAGTCTTCGGCTCGTCCAGAAGATTCACAATGCCCTTCGGGTTCGCACCCGACTTGGACATCTTCGACGTCGGATCCTGCAGGTCGTAGATCTTCGCCGCACCCTCGACGATCATGCCCTCCGGCACCGTGAACGTCTTGCCGTAGCGGGAGTTGAAGCGCTCCGCGAGCGTACGCGTGAGCTCCAAGTGCTGACGCTGATCCTCACCCACCGGCACCAATTGCGGCGAGTACAGCAAAATATCCGCAGCCATCAGCACCGGGTAGGTAAACAGACCCACCGACGTGCGGTCCTGGCCCTGCTTGGCCGACTTGTCCTTGAACTGCGTCATGCGGCTGGCCTCACCAAAACCAGTCAGGCACTGCAGCACCCAGGTCAGCTCGGCGTGCTCCGGCACGTGGGACTGCACAAACAGGGTGGAACGCTCCGGGTCAATACCCAGCGCAATCAACTGCGCACAGCCAGCAAGCGTGCGGTGACGCAGCTCTTCCGGGTCCTGGTCCACCGTGATCGCGTGCAGATCCGGGATGAAGTAGAACGCCTCGTAGCCGTCCTGCAGGTCAATCCACTGTTTCAGGGCACCTAAGTAGTTTCCCAGGTGGTAAGAGTCGGCGGTGGGCTGGATTCCGGAAAGCACGCGTTGCATGCACCACATATTAACCCGATGCGCATTCGAGGGAACCGGGGGTTGTTTACTCGCTACGATGAAGCCCACGAAAGGAGCAGCGATGACTGTGAGTAACCGCCCTGAGACAGCTCAGGATGTTAAGGGAGAACGTCCGCCCCGTGGCCAGATTGCTTTCGCAAAGCTGATCCTCAAGAGAGAGCGCGAGGGCAAAGGCAAGATCCGTGTCACTGATGAAATGCGTCGCGTCGCTTCTTTTGACCTCTGACCATGCGCATCACTGTTCTCCAGCCCGACCCGATCAGCCCGCTCCAGCGCCTCGGTTCATGGCTCGAACGCGCCGGCGCTGAACTCAATGTCGTCGATCTCAACCAAACGCCACCGCGTATCGACGACACCACCTCCGCCCTCATCCTCCTCGGCGGTCGCACCAACGCTCTGGACGCCGAGGCCGCACCTTGGCTGCCCACCGTCCACGATCTCCTTCGCGCAGCTCATTCGTCAGGCATGCCGGTTCTGGGTATCTGCCTTGGCCACCAGATCATCGCCGACTGCTTCGGGGGCGAAGTTTCCGTCGGCTTAGCCAGTCAGGACGAAGAGGGCGCCGCACGGGTGTCGCTGACCGAAGCTGGTCTTGCCGATCCTCTTTTCGGCGCCCTCGATCCCGAATTGGTTGTGGTCGAATCCCACCACGATGCAGTGGTGTCGCTCCCGCCCGGCGCGCAACTGCTCGCCTCGAGTGCCCGCTGCCCCATCCAGGCGATGCGTCTCGGTTCCATCGTCTCGGTGCAGTTCCACCCCGAATGCTCCCCCGATGTTGCAGGTCAGTGGGCCGCGCGCAGCGGTTATGACGCTGCCGCCGTCACCCAGGAGCTTTCGCTTCACGACGACCACCTCACCCACACCGGCCGCACCCTTGCAGCCGGCTTCGTCCGTGCCGCCCAGGCGTGACGGTAAGCCTTCCGGCCAAGCGCCCCTAGTCCACGATCACAGTGGCAATCGCATAGTCGCCGTCGTGGCTCAGTGAGACGCTTTGGACGTGGGGACCTAACCGTGCGACCTCACCGTGCAACTGGACCACGGGTCGCCCGAATGCGTCGTTGACTACTTCTATCTCGGCGAAGTTGAGCTCGTCCGGGGCGATCAGCGGGGGCTGGCCGATGATCGTTTGGGACCAGGCTTTGATGTACGCCTCCTTCACCGCCCAGCGTCCGGCGAGCGATGCAGCACGATTCGGTTTCGTGTTGCACGTGCGTATCTCGCGGTCGGTGAACACAGACTCGAAGGTAGAACCTGGGAATTCCATTTGTTGGGCGAACGAGGAAACGTCCACGAGGTCGATGCCGATATGCATGGTCAAAGCCTAGTTTCTTGAATGTCCATCGGGGGTTGGCGTTCGTAACAGAACCTGCTGTGTTGCTGGGAGTTTACCTACCGACTAGTAACTTACGGATTCGTAGGTTTAGAATGCCAACATGCCAAATACGTTTACAGGTGTACATCAGACTGAAAAGGCAGCGGTTCCGGCGACAACCCCGGCACCGACGACCACAGCCCAAAAACACGATGACCTCGTGCAACGACGCACCGAAGCGGCCGAGCCGATGGGATCAAAACCACTGGAGAAGGTCCGCGCAGCAGGCAGACTGACCGCACGTGAGCGCTTGGACTACCTCCTGGACGAGGGCTCGTTTGTGGAGTTCGACCAGCACGCCCGCCACCGCACCCATGACTTCGGGATGCAGGCGAAGCGGCCGGCAACGGATGGCATTGTCACCGGATTCGGCACGATCGACGGACGCGAGGTCTGCATCTTTTCCCAGGACGGCACCGTCTTCGGTGGCGCGTTGGGTGAGGTCTACGGCGAGAAGATGACCAAGATTCAGCGTCTTGCCGTCACCACCGGTCGTCCACTGATCGGCCTCTATGAAGGTGCAGGCGCCCGCATCCAGGACGGCGCGGTATCGCTGGACTGGATCGCGCGGACCTTCCTGCACAACATCGAAGCCTCCGGCGTGGTCCCGCAGATCTCCGTGATCATGGGCGCTTGCGCTGGCGGTAACGCCTACTCCCCCGCGCTAACCGACTTTGTGGTCATGGTGGATGAAACCTCGAAGATGTTCGTCACCGGCCCGGACGTGATCAAGACGGTCACGGGTGAGGAGATCTCGCAAGAGGAGCTCGGCGGCGCCTGGATCCACATGCAGCAGGGCGGCAACTGCCACTACGTCGCGGAATCCGACGAGGATGCGCTCGACTGGGTGGCTGACCTGCTCGAATACTTGCCGTCGAACAATCGCCAGAAGTCGGCGCCGCGCCCGGCACCCCCAACCGATGCAGAGGCAGATGCCACCGATGCCAAAGCGCTGGATTCACTGATCCCAGACTCGCCGAACACCCCTTATGAGGTCCGCGACGTGATTGCGCATATCGCGGACGACGGCGAGTTCCTGGAGGTCATGGAGCAGCGCGCTGAAAACGTCGTCACTGCGTTTGGTCGGATTGAGGACCAGCCGGTGGGCTTCGTCGCTAATCAGCCCATGGTGCTCGCAGGTTGCTTGGACATCGACTCGGCGGAAAAGGCCGCGCGCTTCATCCGCACGTGCGACAGCTTCAACATCCCGATTGTCATGCTGGTGGACGTTCCCGGCTTCCTGCCCGGCGCGAACCAGGAGCACAGCGGCATTCTGCGCCGCGGCGCGAAGCTGCTGTACGCCTACGGCGAGGCAACCGTGCCGAAGGTGACCGTGACCATGCGCAAGGCGTACGGCGGCGCGTACTGCGTGATGGGTTCGAAGGGCCTCGGCGCCGATGTGAACTTGGCGTGGCCGACCGCGCAGATCGCGGTGATGGGTGCGTCTGGTGCGGTCGGCTTTATCAACCGCAAAGACATTGCTAACGCCCGCGACTCCGGTGTGAGTGACGAGGAGCTCCGCGAACTGATTGCGCAGTACGAGCGCGACTACGAAGACGAGATGCTCAACCCGTACAAGGCCGCTGAGCGCGGTCTGATCGATTCGGTCATCCTCCCAAGCGAAACCCCTGCGGTTCTCGCAGCGCAACTGCGTTTCTTCCGTGACAAGACCGTGGCGCGTCCGATGCGCAAGCACGGCAATATCCCGCTCTAATCCCGCTCCGATTCAAAGGACCATAAGGACACTGTTATGAATTCCCCCTCTTTTTCTTCTCTGAAGCGTCCCGCAATCCTGTTCCCGGGGCAGGGTTCTTCCTGGCAGCAGGCACTCGCCGATGCTGCTGCGACTCCTGTGGCGCGCAGCCGCATGGAGCAGCTTCTTCACGACGCCCAGTCCCTCACCGCCGCCGTCGCCCGCCCGTTGGCCTCTGTGGTGCCGGGGGTTGTGCAGCGTATCCGCGACGCGATGGATGCAGATGCTGCGCACGAGGCAATCGACGCCCTGCCCGCAGTCAGCGCGCCGGCGATTTTGCTCGCCCAGATTGTTGCTGCGGAAGATCTCGAGCAGCTCGGCCTGGACACCGCCGACGCACTGTTCGCCGGTCACTCGCAGGGCATCCTGGGCGCTGCCGCACTGGATCGCGCCAACGGCCCGCAGGCTGCGGAGAAGGCGCTTGCGTTCGCGTTCATCATGGGTGCCGCCGCGACCAACGTGTACGGTGCCGCCGACTCGCGCAGCCGGATGCTTTCGGTTCGAGGTCTGACGCCTGAGCAGGTCGGTGAGTTTGTCGTCGATACGCAAGCTGCTCCGATCAGCGTGATCAATGGGCACCGCCACGTGGTGCTGTCCGGCAGCCCGGAGGCGCTCGCGCAGACACGCAAGGACATCGAAGCGGCTGCGAGCAGCTACAACGCCAAGTTGGAAGTGGAGTACGGTGGCTCCGAGATCACGCCGGTGTTCGACTCGCTTGATGTTGCGTACCCCTTCCATGTGGAGACCAACGCCCCTGCTGTGGATCTGGCGCAGCAGTGGGCGGACGCGTGCGGGATCACGTTTGAAACCACGACCCCGCGTGAACTGGCGCAGTCGATTTTGGTGGACCGATTCGACTTCACCGAAGTCGTGCGCGACCTAATTGCCCAGGGTGCGAGCCACATTTTCACGTTTGATTCGGCGACGGCAACCATTGTGACCAACCTGGCCAACGGTTCCGGCGTCGCTGTGCTCGATGCATCCACTGCCGCGAAACGCGACGACCTCGCACGCCCGGGTGCTGAATTGCCGCAGGGCGTGGACTACTCGGACTACGCGCCGCGAGTGATTGCGCTGCCGGACGGCAAGACGTACACGCAGACGAAGTTCTCGTCGCTGACTGGCCTGTCCCCGATCATCCTGGGTGGCATGACGCCGACGTCCGCGGACGGCGAGATCGTCGCCGCTGCCGCCAACGCCGGCTACTGGGCAGAACTTGCCGGTGGCGGCATGTACTCCGAGGAGGAGTTTGGCAAGCACACCGCCAACCTCAAGGCGTTTTTGCAGCCCGGTCGCACCGCACAGTTCAACACCATGTTCTTCGACCGCTTCCTGTGGAACCTGCAGTTCGGCCAAACGCGCATGGTGCCAAAGGCCCGCGCGGCCGGCGCCCCGTTTAACGGCGTATGCATCTCCGCAGGCATCCCGGAAGTGGAAGAAGCCACGGAACTGTTCGCGCAGCTGCACCAGGATGGCTTCCCCTACATTGCGCTCAAGCCTGGTACGACGCAGCAGATCCGCAACGCGCTTGCCATCGCGGCGGCGAACCCGGACGACCAGGTCATCTTGATGGTGGAAGACGGCCACGCTGGCGGCCACCACTCCTGGGTTGACCTGGAGGACATGCTGCTGGAGACCTACCCGGAGATCCGTGCGCACGACAACGCGGTACTCACCGTCGGCGGTGGCGTGTACTCGCCGGAGCGTGCCGCGGAACTGATCACGGGCCGTTGGTCCGAGAAGTTCGGGCTGCCTGCGATGCCGGTGGATGGTGTGTTCGTCGGCACCGTGGCTATGGCCACGAAGGAGGCGAAGGCCACGGATTCGGTCAAGCAGCTGCTCGTGGATACGCCGGGCCTGCCTCCGGAGAACAACGGTGGTTGGGTCGGCCGCGGTCGTGGGGTGGCCGGTGTGGCGTCGTCGCAATCGCACCTGCTGGCAGACCTGCACGACCTGGACAACTCCTTTGCCAAGGCAGCGCGATTTATCGCCTCGCTGGATATTGAGGAGTACCCAGCCCACCGCGAGGAGATCATCGAGGCCCTGTCGAAGACGGCGAAGCCTTACTTCGGCGACGTGGAGACGATGACGTACGCCGAGTGGGTCGAGCGCTTCGTCGAGCTCGCCGATCCGTTCATCGACCAGACCTGGAACGCGCGCTTCGTTGCATTGCTCCAGCGCATCGAGGCACGCCTGAACGAGGCCGACCACGGTGAGATCCCGACCCTCTTCTCCGACGATGTCGAGATCTCCCCGCGCGAAGGCCTTCAGACCCTGCTGCAGCACTACCCGCAGGCACGCGAGGTCGTGGTTTCCCCGCGCGATGCGGCGTGGTGGATCGGCCTGCACTACGCCTACCCGAAGCCGATGCCGTGGGTCCCGGCACTTGATGCGGATCTGAAGTCCTGGTTTGGCAAGGACACCTTGTGGCAGGCGCAGGATGAGCGCTACACCGCTGACCAGGTGCGCATCATCCCGGGCCCGGTTGCGGTTGCTGGCATTACGCGCAAGAACGAGCCGGTTGCGCAGTTGCTGGCACGTTTTGAAGATGCCGCGACGCAGATGCTTATCGACGACGGCGTCACCGCCGAATCCCGCTTCGCCCGACGCAGCGACGCCGCCGACGAGGCCGCGTACCTGCGCTCCTGCCCAACCTTGGTATGGCACGGCCACCTGATGGCAAACCCGGCATACGCGCTGGACGAGGACGCCTTCGACGTTGAGGCAACCACCAACGCGGCCGGTGAGCGCGAATGGACGATCCGGATCCACGCTGATTCCGCATGGGATCACCTGCCAGAAGATAAGCGCCCGTTCTACGTGCGTGAGGTGAACATCCCGGTCGAGATCCCTGCCGGCGCAGGCACGGGTGCCTCCCCGGTTGTGGACGGCGATCGTCTTTCCGACAGCGTCTTCGAGCTGCTGTCTGGCCTGGCGGGTGTCGGTTCGGTCAGCGAGGCCGGCGACACGATTACTGAGATTCCGCAGATCGAGGAACCGACCGAGGACGCACCGTTTGGTGTGGCGCGCTCGTCGTTTACGCTGCCTGCTTCCCTGCTGGCTTCGCACTCCGCAGTTACCGGCGGTGCTGTGGCCGACAACGCTGTGGTTGGTACGCCGGACGTGCTGGTTGGCCCCTGCTGGCCGGCGATCTACGCCGCGCTGGGCTCCGGCAGGCTGGCTGATGGCACGCCGGTCATCGAGGGCCTGCTCAACGCAGTCCACCTGGATCACGTCATTGACCTGCGTGTCCCGCTGTCCGAGCTTGCCGATGGCAGGCGCATCGATGTGACCTCCAAGTGCACCTCTATTGCCGAGTCCACCTCTGGCCGCATTGTCACCGTCGAGTTGGAGCTGCGCTCTGGCGACGAGGTTGTGGCAACCCAGATGCAGCGCTTTGCCATCCGTGGTCGCGCCACCGGCACCGCGACGCCAGTCCCGGCGCCGGCGTACGGCGGCGGCGAGGCAAGCGATCAGGTGGAGCCGACCCCACGTTCGTTCGTGGACCGCACCGTGGTTCGCGCACCGTCGGACATGACCCCATTCGCTCTGGTCTCCGGCGACTACAACCCGATCCACACCTCCGCCAACGCTGCCGCCCTGGTCAACCTGGATGCACCGCTGGTGCACGGCATGTGGCTGTCCGCCACCGCGCAGCACCTCGCTGCTGGCCACGGCCAGGTCATCGGCTGGACCTACTCCATGTACGGCATGGTGCAGCTTGATGACGAGGTAGAGATCACCGTCGAGCGTGTCGGCCGCGTCGGCATCCAGCAGGCCCTTGAGGTGACCTGCCGCATCGCGGGTGACGTTGTCTCCCGTGGTCAGGCGCTTCTGGCCCAGCCACGCACCGCCTACGTCTACCCTGGCCAGGGCATCCAGACCCAGGGCATGGGCAACGGTGACCGAGCTGCTTCCGCTGCAGCGCGCGAAGTGTGGCGCCGCGCAGACCGCCACACGCGTGAGACCCACGGGTTCTCCATCCAGCGCATTGTGGAAGACAACCCGTCGCGGTTGGTGATCCGCGGTGTGGAGTTCAAGCACCCGGACGGTGTGCTGCACCTGACCCAGTTCACCCAGGTGGCCATGGCGGTTGTCGCCTACGCCCAGACCCAGCGCCTGAACGAGGCCAACGCGTTGGCCTCCGGCGCGTACTTTGCGGGCCACTCGCTTGGTGAATACACCGCGCTTGCAGCTCTGGGCAACATCTTTGATCTGGAAGCGGTCATCGACATCGTGTATTCGCGCGGCTCCGCCATGGGCTCCCTGGTGCCGCGCGATGCGGAGGGTAACTCCGACTACGGCATGGGTGCGCTGCGCCCGAACATGATCGGTGTCGGCCCAGAGGAGGTCGAGGCCTACGTCGCTGGTGTTGCGCAGGATTCCGGCGAGTTCTTGGAGATTGTCAACTACAACATCAAGGGCCAGCAGTACTCCGTAGCGGGTACGAAGCGCGGCCTTGCTGCGCTGGAGCGCAAGGCCAACTCGGTCACGCCGCGCGCCTACGTCACGGTTCCGGGCGTGGACGTTCCGTTCCACTCGCGCGTGCTGCGCGAGGGTGTGGCGGACTTCGCCGAGAAGCTCGACGAGCACATGCCGGCGATCATCGACGTGGACACGCTGGTGGACCGCTACATCCCGAACCTGGTGGCCACACCGTTCGCGCTGACGCAGGAGTTCATCGACGCCGTCACCGACGAGGTCCCCTCCGAGCGCCTCAAGGGCATGACGCCGGAGAACACCGAACGCAACACGCTTGCACGCACGTTGCTTATCGAGTTGCTGGCGTGGCAGTTCGCCTCGCCTGTGCGCTGGATTGAAACGCAGGACTACCTGCTTGGTCGCGTCGACCAGGTCATCGAGGTTGGCCTTGCGTCCTCGCCGACGCTGACCAACCTGGCTAAGCGCGAGATGGATGTCATTGGCATCCACGTGCCGGTCTTCAACGTTGAAGCAAGTCAGGACATTGTCATGCTCAACGACGTGGTGTCCGCGCCGGAGCCTGTGCTTGTCGACGACACCCCGGCCGAAGCAGACGCCGAACCGGCCCCAGAATCCGCCCCGCAACCGGCCGCCGAGGCTGCACCCGCGGCCCCTGCCGCACCGGCAGAGCCAGCACCGGCTGCACCTGCTGCATCCGGCGCGCCCGCGTCCGACCTTCCCTTCACCGCAGCCGATGCGATCACCGTCCTGTTCGCGCTGCAGAACAAGATCCGCCCCGAGCAGATCAACGACTCGGACACGATTGAGGAGCTCACCGGCGGGGTGTCGTCGCGACGCAACCAGCTGCTCATGGACATGTCCGCCGAGCTCGGCGTCCCCGCCATCGACGGCGCTGCTGAAGCCGACGTGGCCACGCTGAACACGCGTGTGAACACCGCCGCGCCTGGCTACACTCCGTTCGGTGCTGTCTTGAGCGAGGCCGTGGGCACCCGCCTGCGCCAACTCTTCGGCGGCGCGGGCCTGAAGCCGGCGTTTGTCGGCGAGCACCTCGCAGCCGCGTGGGGCCTGCCGGCAACCTGGACCGCGCACGTCGAAGCCGAGATTCTGCTGGGTAGCCGCACCGAGGAATCGGTGCGCGGCGGTTCGCTAAACAGCCTGCCGTCGGCCACGACCAAGGCGGAGATCACCGCACTGATCGACCAGGCGGTACAAAACGTCGCCGCACGCTACGGCGTTGCGGTCTCCCAGGCCACCAGCGGCGGCGCATCCGGCGGCGGCGTGGTGGACTCGGCCGTGCTCGACGCCTACAAGGACGAAGTCACCGACACCCTGGTGGCTACCGCCCGCACGCTGCTGGGCAAGCTCGGCATCGAAGACGAGGTCGCGGAGATCCCCGCACCGGACACCACGATCGTGGAAACGATTGAGGCAGAACTCGGCTCCGGCTGGGTCAAGCAGGTCACCCCGGTCTTCGATGAGCGCAAGGCCGTGCTTTTCGACGACCGCTGGGCCCAAGCCCGCGAAGACCTCGCCCGCGTCGCCCTCGGCGAGATCGACCTCGCACCACAGCGCTTCGCTGGCACCGGTTCCACCGTGGCCAAGCAGGCCGAGTGGTACGCCAAGCGCGTGGAGGGTGATCGTCGCAACGTACTCGGCGAGATCGCCGCTGCCGCAAACGCCGCAGCGAACGAACCGTACGCAAACGACGTCGCCCTGGTCACCGGCGCCGCGCCGGGTTCCATTGCCACCGCAGTGGTGGAGGGCCTGCTCGCAGGCGGTGCGACGGTCATCATGACCGCATCCAACGTCAGCCAGGCGCGCAAGGAATTCGCCCGCACGCTTTTCGCCGAGCACGCCTCCGTGGGTGCGCGCCTGTGGCTGGTGCCGACGAACCTGTCGTCCTACCGCGACATCGATGCGCTCATCGAGTGGATCGGCTCCGAGCAGAAGGAAACCGTTGGCAAGGACGTCAAGATCATCAAACCGGCACTCACGCCGACGCTTGCTTTCCCGTTCGCAGCACCGCCGGTGTCCGGCTCGCTTGCAGAGGTCGGCGGCAACGCCGAAACGCAGGCCCGCCTGCTGCTGTGGTCGGTCGAGCGCACCATCGCTGGCCTGTCCGACCTGGCACAGCGCGGCGATAACTTCCCTGCCGAGCGCGCGCACATCGTCCTTCCGGGCTCGCCGAACCGTGGCACCTTCGGTGGCGACGGCGCCTACGGCGAAGTCAAGGCCGCCTTCGACGCGATCGTAAACAAGTGGTCGGCGGAAACCGGCTGGCCAGAAGGCGTGACCCTGGCGCAGGCCCGCATCGGTTGGGTTGCCGGCACGCACCTGATGGGCGGCAACGACGGCCTCGTCCCGGCAGCACAGGCTGCGGGTATCCACGTGTGGAGCCCGGAGGAGATCTCCACGCAGCTGCTTGGCCTGGTCACCGAGGAATCCCGCGAGCAGGCGAAGCAGTCCCCGCTGGATCTCGACCTCACAGGTGGGCTCGAGGACGCAGGCGTGTCCATCGCCGATCTGGCGCGTAATGCACGTGTTGATGTGGCGGCCACGGAGTCGTCGACAAGCAATGGCGCCACGGTGCGCGCACTGCCGAACGTCACCACCCCGCACCAGCCTGCACCTGCGGCTGTGGGCGATGTGACCTGCTCACTTGATGACATGGTGGTTGTCGTCGGCATCGGCGAGGTATCCAGCTGGGGCTCCGGACGCACCCGCCGCGAAGCCGAATACGGCATCACGCGCACGGGCGAGGTCGACCTCACCGCAGCCGGTGTGCTCGAACTGGCGTGGATGATGGGCCTGATCACCTGGTCCGAGGACCCGAACCCGGCCTGGTACGACGAAGACGGCGCAGAGGTCGCCGAGGAGGACATCTACGAACGCTTCCGCAACGACGTCATCGCACGCAGCGGTATCCGCACCCTGACGGACAAGTACTTCCTCACCGACCAAGGCTCCATCGACCTCGAGCAGGTCTACCTCGACCGCGACATCACGTTCACCGTGGCCACGGAAGAGGAAGCCCTCGCATACGTCGAGGCCGACGGTGAGAAGACCACCATCCGCCAGATCGACGGCGAATGGAGCGTGACCCGCCACGCCGGTGCCCTGGCACACGTGCCGAAGAAGGCCACCCTGACGCGCACCGTCGCTGGCCAGATGCCGGACGGCTTCGACCCGACCAAGTGGGGAATCCCCGCACAGATGGCCGACGGCATGGACCGCATGGCCGCCTGGAACCTGGTCACCGCCGTCGACGCGTTCATCAACGCCGGCTTCACCCCGGCGGAGCTCATGCAGAAGGTCCACCCGTCCTTCATCGCCACCACCCAAGGCACCGGTATTGGCGGCATGGAATCGCTGCACAAGGTGTTCGTCTCCCGCTTCATCGGCGAGGAACGCCAGACCGACATCCTGCAGGAAGCACTGCCTAACGTGGTGGCTGCCCACACCATGCAGGCACTTGTCGGCGGCTACGGCTCTATGATCCACCCGGTCGGCGCCTGCGCCACCGCCGCCGTCAGCGTCGAAGAAGCGGTGGACAAGATCGCGCTGGGCAAGGCCGACTTTGTGGTCGCCGGCGGTATCGACGACGTCCAGGTCGAATCCCTCCAGGGCTTCGGCGACATGAACGCCACCGCCGAAACCGCCAAGATGACGGCACAAGGGATCGACGGCCGCTTCATCTCGCGAGCCAACGACCGCCGACGCGGTGGCTTCCTCGAAGCCGAAGGCGGCGGCACCGTCCTGCTTGCCCGCGGCACCCTCGCCGCCGAACTCGGCCTGCCGGTGCTGGCAGTGGTTGCGTACGCCTCCAGCTTCGGCGACGGCGCACACACCTCCATCCCGGCACCAGGCCTCGGCGTGCTGGCCGCGGCCTGCGGCGGAACCGACTCGCGCCTGGCCCGTTCCCTGTCCTCGCTGGGGCTCACACCTGACGACGTCACCGTCCTGTCCAAGCACGACACCTCCACCAACGCCAACGACCCGAACGAGTCCGAACTGCACTCGGTGCTGTGGCCGGCCGTTGGCCGCGACCCGGACGCGCCGATGTACGTCATCTCGCAAAAGACCCTCACCGGCCACTCCAAGGCAGGTGCGGCACTGCTGCAGACCGGCGGACTTCTCGATGTCCTGGCAACCGGCGACCTCCCGCCGAACGCCTCGCTGGACTGCGTCGACCCGCTCATCGAACCGAAGGCAACCAACCTGGTGTGGCTGCGCTCCCCGCTCGCACTCGGCGCCGGCAACGTGAAGGCCGCGGCGCTGACCTCGCTCGGTTTCGGCCACGTCGGCGCGCTCGTCGTGCTGGGCCACCCGGGTGTGTTCGAAGCCGCACTGACACGCGACGGCCGCGACGCCGACGCCTGGCGTGAGCGCGCAACCGAACGCCTCGCCCAGGGCGCAAGCCGACTCGAAGCCGGAATGATCGGCCGCGCCGACCTCTTCACCCAGGTGGAGAACCGCCGCTTCGCTGGTATCGACGACCACGCCGACGAGATCGCACTCCTGCTCAACCCCGATGCCCGTCTCAACGCCGACGGCACGTACCCGACCGCGACCCCGACCGTTTAAGGAGAGACACCATGACACCACTGTTTCGTACCGACGACACGTCGCTGTCCCACGACGAACTGGCAGCACTGACCACCGTCCTCGCCGAGGCCCAAACTTGGCAGACCGTTGCCACTGATGCTGCGACTGCCGGCACCGGCGCTGCCTACGAAGACAACGTGTTCGGCGATGCGTTCGGCCAGCCGTTCGGCGCCCAGCAGACCATCGGCAACGTCACCTACTTCTAGAAAGGACCGCACACATGCATGACTTTCCGTTCCGCAAGGTCCTCGTCGCCAACCGCGGCGAGATCGCGGTCCGCATCATCCGCGCAGCCCGCGACGCTGGCCTTGCCTCCGTGGCGATCTACGCCGACCCCGACAAAGACGCGCCGTACACCGAGATGGCGGACGAGGCGATTGGGATCGGTGGCGAGACGTCGTCGCAAAGCTATCTGGATATCGACAAAGTGCTCAAGGCCTGCCGCGACAGCGGCGCAGACGCCGTCCACCCTGGCTACGGATTTTTGGCGGAGAACGCCGATTTTGCCCGGCGCGTCATCGACGAGGGCCTGACCTGGATCGGCCCGCCGCCAAAGGCGATCGACGCGCTTGGCGACAAGGTCACCGCCCGGCGCATCGCTGAGGAGGTCGACGCACCGCTCGTGCCGGGCACGAAAGACCCGGTGGACAGCGCCGACGATGTGGTCGCTTTCGCCGACACCCACGGTCTGCCCGTGGCTATCAAGGCGGCGTACGGCGGTGGCGGCCGCGGCATGAAGGTCGCCCGCACCCGCGGCGAGATCCGCGAACTGTTCGAGTCCGCCACCCGCGAAGCCCAAGCCGCATTCGGCCGCGGTGAGTGCTTCGTGGAGCGTTACCTCGACCGCGCCCGCCACGTGGAGGCGCAGGTGCTGGCGGATACTCACGGCAACGTCATCGTCGCCGGTACCCGCGACTGCTCCGTACAGCGCAGGTTCCAAAAGCTCATCGAGGAAGCCCCCGCCCCGTACCTCACCGATGAGCAGCGCGAACGCATCCATGAATCCGCCAAGGCGATTGCAAAGCGGGCAGGTTACGTGGGAGTTGGCACCGTCGAATACCTGGTTGGCTCCGACGGGCTGATCTCCTTCCTCGAGGTCAACACCCGCCTCCAGGTTGAGCACCCCGTCACCGAAGAAACCACCGGTGTGGACCTCGTCATCGAGCAGTTCCGCATCGCCGCCGGCGAGCCACTGCGTTTCGACGCCGACCTGGAACCAACCGGCCACGCCATCGAATTCCGCATCACCGCAGAAGACGCCGGCACCAACTTCATGCCCATGCCCGGCACCGCCACCATCTACATCGAACCCGCAGGCCCCGGTGTGCGCGTCGATTCCGGCATCCGCGCCGGCTCCACCATCGGCGGCCAGTTCGACTCGATGCTGGCCAAACTCATCGTCCGCGGCGAAACACGGGACCAAGCCGTCGCCCGCGCCAAGCGCGCCCTCGCCGAGTTCCGGGTCGAAGGCATGCCAACCATCATCCCCTTCCATCAGCGCATGCTTAACGACGATGCCTTCACCGGCAACGCCACCCAATTCGCCGTTTACACCCGCTGGATCGAAGAGGAATGGGACCCGGACGTCGCACCCTACGAGTCCGACGGCGCCGGCGAAGACGGTGACCAGGACGAAGCGCGCCGCCGCACCGTCTCCGTCGGTGTCAACGGCCGATCGATCGAGATCACGCTGCCGGAGCCGTTGCTTCTCGGCGCGGTGGCGCAGCGCCGCCGCGACCGCAAGCGCCGCTCCCGTAATGGCGGATCCGGCGGCAAGGGGTCCGGCAAGGGCGCTGCCAGCGCAGACACCCTGACCGCTCCGATGCAGGGCACCGTGGTCAAATCCGAGGTCGCCGAGGGCGCCCGGGTGGAAGCCGGCGACATCGTGGTCATCCTCGAGGCCATGAAGATGGAAAACCCGGTCAAGGCCCACAAGAGCGGTGTGGTGAAGAACCTCGCTGTGGAGGCCGGCAGCCACGTGGATAAGGGCGCGGCACTGCTCGACATCACCGACGAGTAGCCGCTAACCTGCGGTTTCCGCGGCATACCCGGATCTCACCCGGCGCGTCAAAATTGGGGGTTGACGCGCCGGGCCTTCCGGTTCTATGGTTACCCACATGAGTGGTAAACCCATATACCTACAGATAGCAGATGAGCTACGTGACCTCATCGGGGCAGGCACCCTCGCGCCCGGCGACCGGGTGCCGTCTACCAACGAGCTCTCCGCCTACCACTCTGTCAATCCCACCACCTCCGCCAAAGCACTCACCGAACTGTTCAACGAGGGTCTGCTGGAGAAACGCCGCGGGCTCGGGATGTTCGTCCTGGAGAGTGCACGCGAGCAGGTGTTACGTACGCGTCGCGAAGCATTTGCCCGCGATTTTGTCCAACCGTTTGTCCATGAGGCCAACCAACTCGGCATCACCACCGAGGAGCTGACCGCAATGATTGAAAAGGAGCGTGCTCAATGAACCCCGGCTTCTACGCGCTGGTCGGCCCGAACGCCGCCGGCAAAACCCACTACCTCCACACGCTCATGAGCCCACACGCCGCGTTTGTCCCGGCTGGTGCGGATGCCAAATTTGCGGGCACGACTGTGGACGATCACTTGCGCGCAGTCGCAGCGATCTACCCGCACGTAGACCTCGAGTTTCCCAACGCCCGCATCAAAGATCTCTCCGTTGGGCAGCGCCGCTTACTCACCATTGAGGTGGCCCTAGCCATTGGTAAGGATCTGCTGCTTCTCGACGAACCGTTTGATGGCATCGACACCACCACCCGCAAACAGGTCCGCCAGCGGCTGATCGACTACATCGCGGAGAACCCGCAGCGCAGCGTGGTGATGGCATCGCATCGCCCAGAGGACTTCGTGGGTCTCGCCACCCATGTCATCCAGGTGTTTGATCGGGTGGTTTCGCGCCCAGTCCCACTCGACGACGCCCGCCTGTGCTTTCCGACGGTCACCGGCCCCACCGCCCAGATCAAAGACCTTACCGCCCGCTTCCCCGTCGCTGAGACAGCGCGCCTCGGGCCCACGACACGCGCGACGTTCGCCGAACCTATCGGCGTGGCCGATGTCCACCTGCCCATCGAGTACCCGGACGATGCCGAACTCATTGACCTCCTCGCGACGGAAAGGCCCGAACGATGAAACTCTTCCTCAGCCCCTTCAAACCAGTGATGTATTTGGGCATCTTTCTCGTCCTCTGCATTGCCGTCCCTTTTGGACGATTGGAGTTTGGCGACGGCGGCCTGTGGACCATGGCAGGCGCTGCCACACTGTGGATACTCTTCGCAATCGGAGGATCGAACTGGCCAGCAATGAACCAGCTGGGCGCCAGCTTCAACCGATGGATGAATTCGGCAACGCTAACGGCTCTCGTGGCGGCGGTCATACTCACGCCACTTACCGCCGCGTCGGCGGTGTACCACCAAGCACATAGCCCGTACTACAAGTGGTATGACCCGTTCATTGTTACCAACGGAGAACCGATGCCCTGGATCAACGGCAGCGGCGAACCGTATTTCGTTGAAGGCGCTGCGCAAGACCTGACATCCGTCGTGGCAACTGTGCTACTCCACTTCGTCATCTTCCTCACGATGGCGCTGACCGGTGTAGCAATCGGCCTTGCGCGGGGCACCCGCATGCAGTGGTTCATGCTCGGCAGCATGTTCGTAGGTGGTTTCACCGGGCTCCTAGTGGGTCGCTACAGGGCGGACGTGAACCCCTTCGACCCCTACCTCTACGCCATCTTCGTAGCGGCGGCGGGGCCAGTAGTTTTGGCAGCCAGCGCAGTTGTGTTCGCCAGAACCCGCCGTTTCGTGCGCTAACGCTCCAACCACTCGGAGCGCAACAGCCCATGGCGGGAGCAGGCCGCCTCCCACGCCATCGGGCTGATTTTTACCACCATGCGACGGCCGCACAGCGGGCAGATGCGCGGCGCATCGTAGGGGCGTGCCGGGTCAAGTGGCCAGGCGATCTCGCCGGACAGGACTACGTCGGCGAGTTCTGTTGAATCCGGGATTTTCATCAGGGCCCGGCTGACTACAGCGACTTGATGGTGTCGTAGAGCACGCCGTGGCCGGAGTTCTGCTTCTGCCCCACCGGGGTGATGTTCAGGCTCAAGCCTGGCTTCGCCCCGCCTTCCATCACCCGGTCGACGGCGTCGCGGTCCTTCTCCATCGGACGGCCGAAGGTGGTCAGGTAGTTGCCGCCGATAATTGCATTCGCGCCGCCCATGAGGCCGGCTTCGGTGCCGTCGTCGCCAAGCGCGAGCTCCGTGCCACCCGCGAAACGGAGCTGGGTGGACGGCATGGCCAGGCGGAACGCGGCGACAGCACGCAGCGCCTCACCTTGCGGCACCAGCGGGCGATCGGCGAACGGGGTGCCTGGGCGCGGGTCGAGGAAGTTCATCGGCACTTCATGCGGCTGGATTTCGGCCAGCTGGGTGGCAAACTCGGCGCGCTGCTCGATGGTCTCGCCGAGCCCGATGATGCCGCCGCAGCAGGTTTCCATGCCCTCTGCCAGCACGTTCTCCAGCGTGTCCTTGCGCTCCTGCCAGGTGTGGGTGGTGACCACGTTGGGGAAGAACGACTCGGCGGTTTCGAAGTTGTGGTTGTAGCGCGACACGCCCATCTTGGCCAGTTGGCGAGCCTGGTCGCGGGTGAGGATGCCAAGTGATGCGGAGATGGAAATGTCCACCTCTTCCTGGATCGCAGTGACGGCCTCGGCGACCTGGTCGAGCAGCTGCTGGGTCGGGCCCTTCACGGCGGCGACGATGCAGAACTCGGAAGCGCCCATCTTCTCGGACTGCTTGGCGGCCTCGACAAGTTCGGCGATGTCCAAGGTCACGGCGCGCACAGGTGATTCGAACAGGCCGGACTGGGAGCAGAAGTGGCAGTCTTCGGGGCAGCCGCCGGTCTTCAGGGAGATGATGCCTTCCAGCGAAACATCGACGCCGCAGTGTTTGATGCGCACCTGGTGGGCGAGGTCGAGCAGTTCAGGCAGGCGCTCGTCCTCGATGTTGAGGATCTGGACGAGTTCCTCCTTGTTTAGACCTTCGCCGTTTTCCAGGGCTTTTTCGCGGGCGATGTCAAGAATATCGGTCATCTGCGGGCTCCGTTCGCGTCGTTCACGTGATGGTTGCGCAACAGTTTAGCGCGCAATTGAACGGCGTTCAGTAAAACCCGGATTAGCGATACTCAACCACAAGCGGCGAGTGGTCCGACCAGCGCTCTTCCACCGTCGGCGCCTTCTCCACCCACGTGCGCTCGGCACGCTCCAGCATGTTCGCGGTGGCAGCCTGGACGTCGATGCGCCAGCCCGCGTCGTTGTTAAACGCCTGGCCGCGGAACGTCCACCAGGTGTACGGCGCGTCCTCCGGGTGCAGCCTGCGCGCGACGTCGAACCACTTCGGAGCACCATTTGCTTGACGACGACCCCCCGACCGGTACTCCACCGCCCCAGCCCATTCCGCCGCAGCCTTGTCCTCTACGTCCTGGGCCTCCGCGTCCGGGAAGCAACCGAACACCGCATCCATGAACGCGCGCTCGTGCGGCAAGAAACCGGATTTTTTCCGGTTCGTCTTCCAATTCTTCAGGTCCTCGCGGCGGTGGCAGATGTTCCAATCCCCGCCGATCACCATGTCCGGGTACTCACCCGCCCACTGCTCCAGCAGCGGCTCGAACTGATCCAGGAAGCGGTACTTCTCGTCCTGCTTCGCCGTCTCGGCTGCCCCTGAGGGGAGGTAGAGGGAGGCGACACGGGTGTCGTCGTCAAGCGATGCTGCAATAAAGCGACCCGCATCCTCGAACTCAGGAATCCCGATCTCCACATCGCGCAGCGGCGTGCGCGACAGGATGCCCACACCCGCGCGACCCTTCGCACCAGGCGTTTCAGCCGGCGCGACCTCCAAGTGCCACCCGTTTTCCAGCGCCGGGGCAAGCGCAGCACGCGCCTGATCAGCAGTGGCGCGCACCTCCTGCATCAGCACCACATCAGCCGGATTCTCGTTCAACCAGGCCAACATGCCCGGATTGTTCTCGTTGCGGACCTTCGTGGCGGCACGGATGCCGTTGACGTTGACGGATGCAATGGTAAGGCTCATGGGCCAAGACCTTACCTATCCCCTACCTCTCCCGGCCCTATCGCCAGACAGCGCCCCGTTGGGACGGTACTCTGGTGGGTTGAAGTCAGGAACCTTACAACAAAGGAGCATTATGGCGAAGATCATTTGGACTCGTACCGACGAAGCACCGCTGCTTGCGACGTACTCCCTCAAGCCAATCGTGGAGGCATTCGCTTCCCGTGCAGGCATCGAGGTCGACACCGCAGACATCTCGCTGGCAGGCCGCATCCTCGCACAGTTCCCAGATCGCCTCGGCGACAAGAAGGTCGACGACGCACTCGCACAGCTCGGTGAGCTGGCAAAGACCCCGGAAGCCAACATCATCAAGCTTCCGAACATTTCCGCTTCCCTCGTCCAGCTGAAGAAGGCCATCGCCGAACTGCAGGCCGCAGGCTTCGACATCCCGGACTACGAGGACGCGCAGGACAAGTACGACGCAGTCAAGGGCTCCGCTGTGAACCCGGTCCTGCGTGAGGGCAATTCCGACCGCCGCGCTCCGGAGGCCGTGAAGAACTACACCAAGAAGCACCCGCACTCCATGGGCGCTTGGTCGAAGGACTCCAAGACCAACGTTGCCACCATGGGCGCAGGAGACTTCCGCCACAACGAGAAGTCCGTCATCATGCCGGCCGAGGACACCCTGGCCATCAAGCTCGTCACCGCAGACGGCGAGCAGGTGCTCAAGGACGGCCTGAAGGTTGAACAGGGCGAGGTCATCGACGGCACCTTCATGTCCGCGAAGGCTCTGGATGAGTTCCTGCTCGAGTCCGTGAAGAAGGCCAAGGAAGAGGGTGTGCTCTTCTCCGCGCACCTCAAGGCCACCATGATGAAGGTCTCCGACCCGATCATCTTCGGCCACGTCGTGCGCGCATTCTTCAAGGATGTCTACGACAAGTACGGCGAGGAGCTTCTCGACGCCGGCCTCAACGGCGAAAACGGCCTCGGCGCAATTTACGAAGGCCTTGCTGATCTGCCGAACGGCGAAGAGATCCGCGCCGCCTTCGACCAGGCCCTGCAGGACGGCCCGGCACTGGCACAGGTGAACTCCGCAAAGGGCATCACCAACCTCCACGTCCCGTCCGACGTGATCATCGACGCCTCCATGCCGGCCATGATCCGCACCTCCGGCCACATGTGGAACGCCGACGACCAAGAGCAGGACACCCTGGCTGTCATCCCGGATTCCTCCTACGCCGGCGTGTACCAGACGGTTATCGACGACTGCCGCGAAAACGGCGCCTACGACCCGACCACCATGGGCACCGTCCCGAACGTCGGCCTCATGGCGAAGAAGGCTGAGGAGTACGGCTCCCACGACAAGACCTTCAAGATCCCGGCCGACGGCAAGGTTCAGGTTGTCAACGCTGCCGGCGACGTGCTGATCGAGCACGACGTCGAAGCTGGCGACATCTGGCGCGCATGCCAGACTAAGGACGCCCCGATCCAAGACTGGGTCAAGCTGGCCGTCAACCGCGCACGCCTGTCCGGCATGAAGACCATCTTCTGGCTGGACGAGGAGCGCGCGCACGACCGCAACCTCATCGAACTGGTGAAGAAGTACCTGGCCGACCACGACACCGACGGCCTGGACATCTCCATCGCCTCCCCGGTCGAGGCCACCAAGATCTCCGTCGAGCGCATCCGCCGCGGCGAGGACACCATCTCCGTGACCGGCAACGTGCTGCGTGACTACAACACGGACCTGTTCCCGATCCTCGAACTGGGTACCTCCGCGAAGATGCTCTCCGTCGTCCCGCTGATGGCTGGCGGCGGCCTGTTCGAGACCGGTGCCGGCGGCTCCGCCCCGAAGCACGTCCAGCAGGTTGAGGAAGAAAACCACCTGCGTTGGGACTCCCTCGGTGAGTACCTCGCACTGGCCGAGTCCTTCCGCCACGAGAAGAACACCAACGGCAACGAGAAGGCTGGCGTCCTCGCCGCCGCTCTGGACAAGGCAACCGAGAAGCTGCTGGATGAGGGCAAGTCCCCGTCCCGCAAGGTCAACGAAATCGACGACCGCGGCTCCCACTTCTGGCTCTCCCTGTACTGGGCAGAGGCACTGGCAGCCCAGACCGACGACGCCGAACTGGCTGAGGTCTTCGGCCCGATTGCGAAGGACCTGCGCGACAACGCCGAGACGATTGACTCTGAGCTGCTGAACGCCCAGGGCAACGCTGCCGACCTCGGCGGCTACTACTGGCCGGACGACGCCAAGACCTCCGCGGTCATGCGCCCGTCCGCAACCTTTAACAAGATCATCGACGCACTGGAGAAGTAAGCGCTCGGTTTGATCGGCCCCGGTCACTGTTTCCACACAGTGGCCGGGGCTTTTGCTGTTCGTCGCGTCAGGCCTGCCCTGGGTGCTTTCCTCCTGGTGCTGTCCTCCTAGGTGGTAACCACCAGATGGTAATCAACCGAGTGCCTGGACCGACGGTGCTCGTCCAACTCGGCTCATCACCATCCTCCGGTTACCATCCTCGGCGAAGGACGGGAACAGCGCCGGCCAGGAGCGGCGAAGGGCGGGAACAGCGCCGGCGAAGAGCGGGTGCGACTGCTCACCCCAAGGCTGCTCGACGGCCAGCGATGGTGGCGAGAACCTCTCGGACGAACTTCTCAGGATGCCGGCGTAGGAAATCCGGCGAGTAGCGCAGAAACACATATCCTCGGTTGGCGATCATCTTCTGTCGCTCGAACTCTTCCTGCCGCGCGCGTTCGGCGTTGGGTCCCTGGTATTTCACGTTGCCGTCGATCTCAATGAGTAACCAGCCATCGATGCAAAGGTCGGCGTAGCGTCCAGCCACTTCGTACTGTGTAAACAAGGGGCCGATCCCCGCACGGATCAGCAAGGCGCGCGCGAAAGATTCGTAGGGCGAACCGGAATCCGCGACGCTGTGCCGAATGCACTCCCGGACCACTGCAACACCTTTCAGTCTGCCAAGCTGGGATGCCTCCCGTTCAAGGAGTTCAAGCGTAAACCCACTGCGCCGGAGGTAGTCGGCAGCGACGAGCCCTTCGACGAAGCCGTAGTGGCGGGCGATATCAGCGAACGTTCGAAAACCATTGGTAACCCGGTGGCCGTCGCGCAACGAGATTTCGCTCTTGCGCAGCACCATGCGTCGAAACAGGATCCCTTCCCGGTTTCGTCGAGTAGGGGAGCTCCCCCTGGAAAGCAGACACAGTTCGACGGGCTCTTTTGTCGTACTGATCACCCAAATACCGTGCATGCGCGCGGCCGATCTGCCGACTAGCACTGCTTCCCTGCTCATCAGTGCAGCAGCCTCGACACGCAGCCATTGACGTTCGTGGAACTTCAGCTCTTTCCAGCTCGTCTCCCGATACACAATACTTGTGTCGAGCACCCGATGCGGCCCTCGGAGTTTGTCGAGTGCTTTGTGGGAGAGCAGCCGTTTGTCCACAATCCCCCGCCGCAGTTCCTCCTTCCGCTCCTCCCATCGTTGCTGTTGTGCCTTGTGTTCTCTGTCAATCCCCATACCTATTCTGACGGCGGAAACTCGGCACCGGTTCCCTTTCGCCGCAGGAAATCTACCCTGCGTTGCGCAGTGCGGTGGCCAGCCCGTTCATGGTGACCTGGATCGTCTTCGGGACGAGGAAGGCCTCGTCGCCGGCGCGGTAGCGGCGCAGCAGCTCAAGCTGGACTGCGTTGAGAGGCAGCAGGTAGGGGTAACGACGTTTTAGGGATCGGGCCTGGCGCTGGTTCTCGGCAACAAGGTCCGTATGCCCAGTGATGCGGAAGTAGACCTGCTTGGTGCGCTCGAATTCATCGGCGATACGGGAGTAGATGCGTTCGGCTACCTCGCGGTCTTCCACTAGGTCGGCATAGAGGCGGGCCAGCGACATCTCCGCCTTGGCCATGACTTGGGCCATGTTGGACATCACGGAGCGGAAGAACGGCCAGTCACGGTAGAGCTCGCGAAGTTCCTCCCAGCGGTCTTCGTCTCCCCCAGCCCAGCGCTCGACTGCGGTGCCGACGCCGAACCAGCCAGGCACATTGGTGCGCGACTGCGCCCAGGACAGCACCCAGGGGATGGCGCGCAGGTCGGAAATCTCGGTGGTCTGTTTGCGGGACGCCGGGCGAGAGCCGAGGTTGAGCTCGCCGATCTCGTGCAGCGGGGTGGATTGGGTGAAGTAGTCAATGAACCCGGGGTCGCCGATGAGCTCGTTGTACTTTTCGCCGGAGTAGGCGGCAAGCGCACGCATGATGTCGTAGGCGCGGGTCGGATCGGCGATAGGTTCGGTATCCAGGAAGGATGCCTCCAGGGTGCCGGCGACGAAGGCCTCGAGGTGGCGGCGGGCGGTCTCTGGCGATCCGTACTTGGCGGAGATGATCTCGCCCTGCTCGGTGATGCGGATGGAGCCGTCGACGGCGCCCTTGGGTTGAGCGAGGATCGCGTCGTAGGTGGGCCCGCCGCCGCGGCCGACTGCCCCGCCGCGACCGTGCGCGAGTCGGAGGCGGATGCCGTGCCGGTTGCAGAGTTCGACCAGGGCGAGTTCGGCGTCGTAAAGCGCCCAGTTCGCTTGCAGGTAGCCGCCGTCTTTGTTGGAGTCGGAGTAGCCGAGCATGACCTCCTGGATGTCGCCGCGGGCGCGCAGGTGTTCGCGGTAGAACGGCAGCGACCAGAGGTCTTCGAGGATGCTGGCGCCGTGTGCGAGGTCCTCGATGGTTTCAAACAGCGGGACGACGTTGACGTCGCTCAGGCCGACCTCTTTGAGCAGGACCATGGGCTCCAAAATGTCGGAGACCGCACCGGTCATGGCGATGATGCACTGCGCGATCGCCCCCTGGCCCAAGTCCCGGACGGCGCGGGCGGCGGCGGTGAGGATGCTCATTTCCTTGCGGGTGTCGTCGCTAAGCGGTGCCTCGGTTCGCAGCAGTGGGCGCGGGGTGCGCAGCTCCTCGACGAGTACCTCCACGCGGTCCTCTTCAGCAAGCGCGGCGTAGTTATTGCACACGCCGGCAACCGCAAGCACTTCGGTCACGACTTTTTCAAAGGATTCGGAGTTTTGGCGCAGGTCAAGCGTGTACAGGTGGAAGCCGAAGGTGGTCACGGCGGAGCGCAGGCGGCCCAGCCGGTCATCGGCAATGATGGCGCCGCCGTGGGCACGAAGGGAGGCGTCGATCACGTCCAAGTCTGCGAGCAGCTCGTCGGGGTCCGCGTAAGGCGAGCCCGAACCCGCCGAGCCAGCGAGCAGCTCGCGCGTAGCGACGACACGGTACCGGATGCCATAAATCGCGCGGCGGTAGGGCTCATCGACGCGGGACTCAGCAGTGTTGTTGGCGGCATCCGCAAGCCGGGAAAGCTCCTCCGAGCAGGTGGAGTATCGGTCCGAGAGGGACAGCTCGCGCTCCAACTCGCCCAGCTCATCGATGTAGTAGCCGAGCACGGTATCGGCGGCTTGGCGGGTGGCATACGTGAGCGTTTCGGCATTCACGTACGGGTTGCCGTCGTGGTCGCCGCCGATCCAGGAACCGGGGCGCATCACGGGGGTGAGGGCGAGGTCGCGGCCAAAGGTGTCGCGAAGTTCGTAGCGGATCGCGCGGTTGATCGCCGGGATCTGCTCAAGCAGGGAGAGCTTGTAATAGCGCAGGCCGACGTCAATCTCGTCCTCAAGGCGCGGGCGCGCGATGCGGATCAGCGCGGTCTGCCACATCAGGGTCATGCGTAGCTCCATCTCGCGTTCGATGGCTGCCGGGTCGGCACCAGCGTGGAGTTCACTCAGCAAGCGCTTGATGTGGGTCTGGGTGTCGAAGACGGTGCGGCGACGGGTCTCAGTCGGGTGCGCAGTGAGCACCGGGGAGACCTGCGCCCCGGCGATGAGATCGGCGACCTTGTCTGCCTCCACGCCGCTGTCTTTCAGGTGCGCGAAGCTTGTGCGTAGCGAGACCGGTGCGGCGGCCTTCTCGTCGTCAAGATCCTCAACCAAGTTAGCCAGCAGTGCGAAGTGGCTAAAGGCGCGTGCGACGAGGTTCACTTTGGTGATGTCCATGTCGCGAAAGACTGCGAGCAGGTCTTCCGGGGTGGCGTCCCCGTGGGCGATGTCGAAGGCGGTGCGGCGGGTGGATTCGACCAGGTCGAAGATCTCCTGCCCTTCCTGCTCGGCGAGCACGCGGCCGAGTACCCGGCCTAGGAGTCGGATGTCTTCACGGACGTGATCGGCAGGCTGAGCAGACACGGAGGCTTCCTTCAACTACGGCGCGACTAAGACGTCACGGGCGCGACGTGCTTAGTAAACGTAGCCAAGTTCCACTCCCCTGTCTCGACATCGGAGGTCGAACGATCGCGAGCTGGGATATTTGCACTATTTTTATTCAGCCCCTCAACTCGCAAAATAGACCGCTTGGTACACAACTACAGACCAAGCGGGCTACATTGCGACGCATGGGAAACTACGACAACTCCAACGCACAAGAATGGTCCTTTGGTACGCGCTCGATCCATGCTGGCCAGCAGGTCGACCAGGATTACGGCGCGCGTAACCAGCCGATTTACATGACCACCAGCTACGTGTTCGACGATGCCCAGCACGCGGCGAACCGCTTTAACCTCTCGGATGCAGGCCCGATTTACACCCGCCTGACCAACCCGACGCAGCAGGCACTAGAGGATCGCCTGGCGTCGCTGGAGGGCGGCGTGGCTGCCACGGCGTTCGCGTCCGGCATGGCTGCGGAGACCGCCGCAATTCTTACCCTGGCGCAGGCGGGCGACCACGTTGTTACCTCCCCGCGCCTCTACGGCGGCACCGAGACGCTGTTCCAGCACACGCTGCCAAAGTTGGGCATTGAGTTCACCTTCGTGGAAAACCCGGACGATCCCGCAAGCTGGCAGGCTGCCGTCCAGCCGAACACACGGGCGTTTTATGGCGAGACGTTCGGCAACCCGATCGCGGACGTGCTAGACATCCCGGCCATTGCAGAGGTGGCCCATAACAATCAGGTGCCGTTGATCGTCGATAACACGATGGCGACTGCCGCTCTGGTCAAGCCGCTGGAGTTGGGTGCGGACATCGTGGTCGTGTCCACGACGAAGTTCTATACCGGCAACGGTGCTGCGATTGGCGGCGCGATTATCGACGGCGGCAAGTTCGACTGGACCGTCCAGCGCGACGGCAAGGACGTCTTCCCACTGTTTACCACCCCGGATCCGGCGTACCACGGCCTGAAGTACGCGGACCTGGGCGCCCCGGCGTTCGCGCTGCGTGCCCGCGCCGGTTTGCTGCGCGACACGGGTGCGGCGATCTCGCCGTTCAACGCGTGGGTTGCGCTGCAGGGTATTGATACGTTGGCGCTTCGCGTGGAAAAGCACAATGCGAACGCGCTGAAGGTGGCGGAGTTCCTCGCGGGCCATGACAAGGTGGCCAAGGTCAACTACGCAGGCCTGGACGATTCGCCGTACAAGGCGACGAAGGACAAGTTGGGTCTGAAGTACACCGGTTCGGTGCTCTCCTTCGACATCGCGGGCGATCAGGGTGACAAGACGAACGCGTGGAAGTTCATCGACGCGCTGAAGCTGCACTCCAACCTGGCCAACATCGGCGACGTGCGCTCGCTGGTGGTGCACCCGGCGTCGACAACGCACTCCCAGTCGGACGCTGCCGGCCTCGCTCGCGCTGGTATTACGCAGGCCACGGTGCGTTTGTCTGTCGGCATCGAGGATGTCGAGGACATTATTGCGGACCTCGAGCGCGGTTTCACGGCGGTCTAAATGCTGGCTTCCGAAGGGCAGCTCGCCACGGTCGCCATCGGCGATGTTGTCACTGAAGCCGGCGAGGTGATCGCGGATACGCGCATTGCTTATCGACGATGGGGCGCACTGCAAGGCGACCCCAACGGCGTCAACAACGTGATCCTCGTCGAACACGCATTGACCGGCGACAGTGACGCCGCCGACTGGTGGTCCGAAGCCATCGGCCCAGGCAAGGCGCTAGACACCGACGAGTGGTGCGTGATCTGCACGAACGCACTCGGGTCGTGTTACGGCTCCACCGGCCCCGCGAGCGAGCACCCGGACGGCGGCGTGTGGGGATCGCGCTTCCCCGCCATCACGATCCGCGACATGGTGCACGCCGAGCACGCCTTCCTTGACCGTCTCGGCATTGGGCGCGTCCACGCGGTCATCGGTGGATCCATGGGCGGTGCACGCACTCTGGAGTGGACGCTGCTCTACCCCGAGCAGGCCGATTACGCGCTGGTGCTGGCGGTGTCTGCCCGGGCAAGCGCCTGGCAAATCGGTATCCAAACCGCGCAGATCACCTCGATCACCCAGGACCCAGCCTGGCAGGGTGGCGACTACCACGGCACCGGCCAGTCGCCGGATGCCGGGCTCGCTGCCGCGCGCAGGATCGCCCACCTGACCTACCGTGGCGAGCTGGAAATCGACGAGCGCTTCGGCACCTCCGCCCAAACCGGCGAAAACCCACTCGGACCATTCCGCCAAGACGACCAGCGCTTCGCCGTCCAGTCCTATCTGGAGCACCAGGGCAAGAAACTCACCGAGCGTTTCGATGCCGCCTGCTACGTCACCCTCACCGAAGCCCTCAACCGCCACGACATCGGCCGGGGCCGCGGCGGGCTGAACAAGGCGTTGGCATCCTCAACCGTGCCGACGATGATCGTCGGCGTCGACACCGACATTTTGTACCCCTACCACCAGCAGGAACACATCTCCCGAAACCTGGGCAACCTGCTAGCCATGTCGAAGTTGTCCTCCCCCGTCGGCCACGACGCCTTCCTCGTGGAGGCACGCCAGATGGACCGGATTCTGCGCAACTTCATCAAACTCACCCACGAAATCCCGCCCGCCCGCGAGATCGCGTCACGCTACGGCGACTACGCGATCTAGGAGTTAAGACCCCAGCGCGTCCACCGACCAGGACAGCCACATCATGGTGGCACCAAGGGCGGTGGTGAACATGGCGTCGAAACGCTTGGAACGCACCGCGACCAGACCAATAACTTTGGAGTCGCAGGTCAGGCGCACCAGCGTGAGCCACAGTAGCGCCGCGCCAAGGGTGAACGTGGCGCGACGCCAGTGCTCGGTGGCGGCGAAGATGCCGGAAATGACAAACCCGACAACAAACAGGGCAACCCCGACGCGCTGCAGCCAAAGTGGCAGGCGTGACGGGGCGTTGCCGCGGTCGTGAGGGTTATCCAGCGTCAACCCCGGTGGCAGCGAAGTCCCGGGGAGCTGGAAGCGGGTGCTTCCCACCCTGCTAGGCGTCCTGGTTTGCTTGGCGCTCGGCACTTTCGACGATGTTGCGCACCAGGAACGTGCGCGTCATCGGGCCGACACCACCCGGGTTCGGGGAGACCCAACCGGCCTTCTCCCACACGTCGGGGTGAAGGTCGCCGACGGTTTTGCCATCGACGCGGGAGACGCCGACGTCGAGAAGCGCCGCGCCTTCCTTGATCATGTCGGCGGTGATCATGTGTGGCTTGCCAGCGGCAGCGATGATCACGTCCGCGCGGCGAGTCTCCGCGGCGAGATCCTTGGTGCCGGTGTGACACAGCACGGTGGTGGCGTTGACATCGCGGGAGGTCAGCATCAGCGAGATCGGACGGCCCACCGTCACGCCGCGGCCGATAACACAAACTATGGCGCCGTTGAGGTCCACGCCGAAGCGCTCGAGCAGCTTGATGGAGCCGTTCGGGGTGCACGGCAGTGGCGCCGGCTCGTTGAGGACGAGTTTGCCCAGGTTGACCGGGTGGAGGCCGTCGGCGTCCTTGTCCGGGTCGATCAACTCCAGGATCCGGTTCTCATCCAGGTGCTTCGGCAGCGGCAACTGGACGATGTAGCCGGTGACGGAATCGTCGCGGTTGAGCTCGTCGATAACCGCCTCGAGCTCCTCTTGGGTGGTCTCCGAAGGCAGATGCTTCTGAATCGAGGCGATGCCGAGCTCTTCGCAGTCCTTGTGCTTCATACGCACGTAGTTCTGGCTAGCGGGATCTTCGCCGACAAGCACCGTCGCCAGACCCGGGGTCACCCCCTGTTCCTTCAGTCGCGCCACGCGCTCGCGCAGGTCCGCGAAAATCTCCTCGCGGTAGAGTTTTCCGTCCAGTTTGATCGCAGTCACGGCCCCAATCCTAGACTCTTGTGCGTGCTCCACATCATCTATGACAATCCGGCCATTGGCGGCAACGCTGGCGCGGCGATCCGCCTTGCGGCAAATACCGGCGCGCAGCTGCATTTCGTCGAGCCGCTCGGCTTCAATTTTGACGACAAACACCTCAAACGCGCAGGCCTGGACTACCACGATCTTGCAGACGTGGTCATCCACCCCAACATCGACGCCTGCTTCGACGCGTTGGAAGGCTCCCGCATTTTCGCGTTCACCGCGCACACCGACCACCACTACCACGAGGTGCAGTACCAGGACGGCGACGCGTTGCTGTTCGGCAACGAGGCCAACGGCATCCCGGAGGAGCACCTCGCCCACCCGCGGATTACGCGTCAGGTGCGGATTCCGATGTTGCCGTCGCGACGCAGCATGAACCTGACCAACTCGGCGTCAGTCGCCATCTACGAGGCCTGGCGCCAACTCGGGTTCCCCGGCGCTTTGTGACAACGGCGGTAGCTCGCGAGCGCGCAGCTTATCGACGAGCCCACGCGCCTGGTCCTCCTCCAAATCCCGACACGTCACGCTGAAGGCGCCGGGCACCAGGTCCAGGTCAATGCTGGCCAGGCCAAGTTTTCGCTGCAGCGGATCCTGGTTGAAGGTCAGTTCCTGAATGTGTGGGACGTCCACCATCTGGAACCAGCGCCCGATCCGCCCTGCCGTTGTCGTGACCGCGTCGGCGCGGACCTTGACCGTTTGACGTTTCCAGTCGAACGGCGAGATCCACCGGGCGCTGCGCGGGGAGCGGAAATCTACGTTGTCCAGATCGGTCAGTTCTGCGCCGGTAAGCGGACCGACTGCATCGATCACGGCCATCGCCTGTTCCCATGTCCCCACTGGCAGAATCTTCGACGTGCCGGTTTGCTTGTTACGTTCCGAGCCATAACCCGCCGCCACGACAGAGACCGTCCACCATCCGAACGGGCGCCAGAACATTGGCTGGCGCAACTGCACCGCGTGGATACGCGAGCGAGGCATTGCTTGCCGACGACGATTCGCCAACCCATACGTCAAGTGGAACACCTCCCCGTCCTTCGTCGCGTTGAAGCGCCACGACTGGTCGATCGTGCGCCAAATGCGGGGCATGAAACCCACCACAACAGGGATAATCGCCGCGGCGGTCACATCCGTCCACAGTGGAATCGTCGACCACGCCAGTGTGAATACGGTCGACATTTGCAATGTGGTGCCGATCAGCGAGCGGCGAATCGGGATCGGCGGCACCAACATGTTCGGTGCGTATTCGGCCCCGGCGGCGGCGGCGCTCTCACGCGAACGCTTCACTGGCCCGTCAATGCGGGCCAGGATCTGCGCGCGGACCTCTTCTGCTTCCTCGCGCGGAAGGTATGTGATGTCCAAACCTGAACTGGCACTGCCTGCGGCCTCGATACGCACGGAGGCAAGCCCAAACAGTCGCGGTGCAAAGGATTCGACTACGTCAACAGCCTGCACACGGTCGTAGCGCGCGGTGCGGATTTGGTTGGTAAGCACACCGCGGCGGGTCTCCACCTCTTCGTCGCCTACCTTAAATCCGCTGCGACGCCACCAAACCTGGGACACCGCAAAAATCACCACGAGCGCAGCCACAAGGCCTGCGACCGCCCATGCGATGTCGGTGGGGCCGACGTTTTCGCGCTGCATCCACCGATAAATCGGCATGGTGAAGTTGAACAGGGCGAGTGTCGCTAGGGCCAGCATGAACGTCCACACACGCAACAGTGGCGTGAGCCTATGGACGTGGCGGTAGCCCTCCATGCCGGGAATCGTCGATACGCGTCCGCTTGTCACAGCCCACTCATCCGCTCACGAGCCTTCAGCGCAAGGCGATCCCGCAACGCATCCGCATCCGCCGCAAGCAGTCCCGGCAGATCCGAGTTGGACGAATTCGACGCCGTATGCACCGTCAGCTCCTTCAGCCCCAGGGCACGTGTGATCGGCCCCGACTGCACATCCACGAACTGAATGCGCCCGTATGGAATCACTGTGATCGTGTGGAACATCTTGCCGGTGCTCAGCACCAGTTCGTCCTCGGTCTCCAGCCAACCCATGTTGCGGACCTGGTACGGGATAAGGAAGAAGCGCCAGATGAAGATCACCGTGAAAATCCCCAGCGGGATCAGGAATCCCCAGCCCCACTCGCGGTAGGCCAAATACAGGCCACCGCACACACCGATGGTCCACAGGGCATTCGATACCAGCATCGGCCACATCAACTTCGGCGACACTTTGTGCATCTCCTCAACCGAGGACGGCAAAGGCTGCACCGGGCTATGCACGCCGGTAGTGGGCTGGACTGCAGTGTTCGGACCTGCAGTGTTTGGTCCGGGGTGATGTTCAGGGCTTCCGCTGAGCGCTTCAGACATGGCGATCACGCTACCAGCAGCCCCAGATACGGCCTTGCTCATGACAGGGTGTCAGGGCTCATCGAAGCGTTCATCGGAAGTCCCTCGATCCCCGGGAGAGCAGCTCCCCTATCTCCAACCCATCTCCGGCATAAGCCTGCACTATAACCTAATCGCAATATGAGTACAGTCTGAATATATTAGCCGGATCACACACGGAAACCACAGTGAACTGTTACGTTCTTGCCTACATTCAAGATTCGATTCGACTGGAGAAGACGTGAGTCAAAGTCAGCAGGTGAACGTAACGCCGGAAGCTCAAAAGGATGAATCGAGCCGATTCATCCAAACGACATTGAAAATCATCAATTCGATTGAGGTGGTTGGTAACAAACTGCCCCACCCTGTTTGGATCTTTGTCTTCCTTTCCGCGGTTGTGATTGCCCTTAGCGCAATCATGAATGCGATGGGCGTCTCAGTCATTAACCCGTCTAACGGCGAGCTAAGTGAAGTTAAGACCCTATTAAGCCGAGAAGGCATGCAGGTGATGCTTGGGGATGTCGTTGAAAACTACGCCAAGTTCCCTCCACTTGCGACAATCCTGATCACAATGCTTGGCATCGCAGTTGCTGAAGCTTCAGGTCTCATTGACGCAGTGCTTCGTGGAACAGTTTCACGGGTTAAACCTCGTTACATCACATTTGCTGTGTCATACGCAGGCATGATTGGTCACGTTGCAGGAGACGCCGCATACGTCACCCTAATCCCATTAGGCGCGCTCACCTTCCGCGCAGTTGGCCGCTCTCCCGTGCTGGGTGCCATCGTTGCCTTCGTATCCATTTCAGCTGGCTATGATGCTTCACCGGTACTCACCACTACCGATGTTCTCTTGTCAGGCATCTCAACTGCTGCCGCGCACACAATTGACCCTGAAGCGTTTATTTCACCGACAGCGAACTACTTCTTTGGTTTGGTTTCCTCGATTGTCATCTCGCTTACTATCACGCTGGTTGTAGAGCGAGTTCTCACCAAGCGCCAGGACCTTGATGTTGACGAAGAATCCCCCGAAGATGATCACGACATCAAAATGGGAGTAGATCCCCACGAAGTCCGTGGGCTGAAGACAGCAGGTATTGCATCCATCGTCCTTTTTGGACTTCTTGCGGCTGCCCTCATCCCGGCCAGTTCGCCGTTCCGCGGAGCAGAAGACAGCATCTTAAAGTCCCCGGTCATGACCGGAATGGCAGGTGTTATCGGCCTCTATTTCACAACCGTAGGCTATGTCTACGGCAAACGTGCTGGCACCTTCAAAACCCCGACGGACATCATTCCTGCGATGGCAAAGGGACTGTCTTCAATGGGGCCCATTTTGGTCCTCTTCTTCTTCGTTTCGCAGTTCTTGGCTTATTTCAAGTGGACCGGAATCAGTGCTGTCCTTGCGGTTAACGGCGCAGAGCTCCTTGAGTCCTGGGCTATCCCTGCCTGGGCAATGATGCTGGGACTCGCAGTGCTGCTGTCCTTGATGAACTTGATCATTACAAGTGGTTCGGCAATGTGGGCGCTTGTTGCTCCAGTTTTCATTCCAATGCTCATGCTATTGGGGATCACACCTGAAGAAACTCAAGCACTGTACCGCGTTGCAGATTCGGTAACTAACTGCGTTACCCCGATGAGTCCATACTTTGTCATGGCCCTTGGCTTCATTCAGAAGTATCGAAAGAGTGCCGGAATCGGAACCCTCGCGTCGTTCACCATCCCCATTGCAATGACTGTGTGGGTCGTGTGGATGACGCTATTCACACTCTGGTTCATCGCTGGCATTCCTTACGGCTTCTAACACACAAGGAGAAAAATGAGTATCTCACTAGAACAAGCTAAATCCTTCCAATCGGAAGTTGAGCAGCAGATCCTCGAGCTCGTAGATATTGAATCTTTCAGTACCGACCTCGAAGCACTCGACCGCTGTTCCAAGTTGATTGAGAATTGGATTCCCAATTTCGTTACCAATGCGACTGTAAAACGTCACGAAAGCGACAAATTCGGTGACACACTCGTCGTTAAAGTTCCTGGCAAGAAGCCAATCAATGTGCTTTTGGTTAGTCACTATGACACCGTATGGCCGACTGGAACACTCGACGCTTGGGAAGTACGCGAGTACACCGACGAACAGGGCGAGCGCCGTCTCTCTGGTCCGGGAATTTTTGACATGAAGACGGGACTCGTCGAGATGCTCTGGGTCGCTAAACTATTGCAGCAGTCCGACGATTGCCCTTCCATTACGCTTGTAATCAACGGAGACGAGGAGCTCGGCTCTCCATTTTCGCGCCCAATCATCGAGCAAGAAGCAGACAATGCAGACGCAGCCTTTGTATTTGAAGCGTCTGCGGATGGAGCAGTGAAAACTGCTAGAAAAGGAATCGCAATTCTCAGGCTCTACGCCACAGGCGTGGAATCGCATGCTGGCCTCGACCCCTGGAAGGGCGCAAGCGCAATCGACGCCCTTGTTGAGGTTTGTGCTCAAATCAAGCTGCTAGAAGATCGAGAAAAAGAAACCACATTTAACGTTGGTTTGATCGAAGGTGGCACCGGAAGCAACGTCGTTGCTGGCCGTGCAAGCGCAATCGTTGACGTCCGCTACTGGACCCCAGACGAGCAGCCACGAATCGAGCAGGCTCTGAAGCAGATTACCTGGGGGAACGAACGTGCTAATGTCCAGATCGATATCGAGTGGAATAGACCTCCAATGGTTCGCACTGAGGGAACAGAGAACCTTTTCCATCTCCTACAACAACAGGCCTCGGCGCTTGGTGAAGAGCTTGAGGAAATCGCTGTGGGGGGTGCCTCAGATGCTAACTACATCTCAGAACGTGGCATTCCGGTGATCTGCGGCCTCGGCGCAGTAGGTGATGGTGCGCATGCTCGTCATGAGTTTATCTTCCCTGATAGGATCCCTGCGACAATTGCAACGGTCACCAACGCCATCGAAGCGCTGAGCAGGGAGTAAATCTAGCTCTATTCAGAGTGCTTCTACGAGATTCACCACATCATCTGAAATGCCCACTAGCACGCTTTTACGTGCTAGTGGGCATTCATCTCTGTCTTGCTCATCGAAGTGTTCATCGGAAGTCCCTCGATCCCCGAGAGAGCAGCTCCCCTACCTCCAACGGTTCGAACCGGTCCGCCACCACGGACACTGCCCCGGAAGCATTTTGCACAATCCCGCGTACGACGAGCGCTTTCGCAGTGCGGGCAAGGACGCGTTGCTTCTTCCACAACCCAACTGAGATAACCACGTTGACCAGCCCGGTTTCATCCTCCATTCCTAAAAATGTCACACCACCTGCAGTGACCGGGTGTTGGCGGTGTGTCACCACTCCGGCGATGCGCACGCGAGTGCCGTCCTCCACGCCATGCAGTAGTTGTGCAACTGGAATAACGCCTCGCTCCTCCAGCGATTCGCGCACCATCTCTACTGGCATGAGCCCCGGGGTCACCCCTGTGGCTGCGATGTCAGCCACCATGAGTTCGAACGAGTTCATACCAGGCAGCGCCGGCGCCGAGATAGCCGACAAACCGGGCAGCATGCCGTGGCGTTCCGTGGCGGCGACGCCTGCTTGCCACAATGCTTGTCGACGAGACACCTCAAAGCAGTCCAACGCCCCCGCCCGCGCGAGCGCCTCGACATGGTCGACGCTCAGGTCAGCCCGGCGCGATAGATCCGCAATGTCTGCAAACGGTGCCGCCGCTTCGATCCGGTCAGCGGCATCCGCACCTAAGCCACGGACGAGCCCGAGCCCCATCCGGATCGTTGAGGAATCAATGCAGCGCGCCTCGCGCCCCGACGCGTTGACCGACACAGGCAGTACCTCTACCCCGTGTCGGCGTGCGTCCTGTACCAGCGACTGTGGTGAGTAGAACCCCATCGGTTGCGCCCGCAGCAATCCCACGCAGAACTGCGCCGGGTAGTGGCATTTAAACCAGGCGGAGAAGTACACCAAAGAGGCGAACGACTGGGAGTGCGATTCCGGGAACCCGTAGGCGGCGAACGCCACGATCTTCTGCCACAGCCGCTCTGCTACCTCTTCGCCGATCTGGTTAGTAGTCCAGCAGCCTTCGAAGAACCGCGCGCGCAACGCCGCCATTTTCGCCGGCGAGCGTTTCGATCCCATCGCGCGCCGAAGCACATCCGCTTCACGGCCAGAAAACCCTGCCGCGTCGACGCAGATCTGCATGAGTTGCTCTTGGAACAGCGGGATCCCCAGTGTTTTGCCAAGGGATCGCTCGAGCACCGGATGGTCGTACACGACCGGCTCTAGCCCGTCGCGCCGCCGCAGGTACGGATGCACCGAACCGCCCTGGATTGGACCAGGGCGGATCAAGGCCACCTGCACCACCAGGTCGAAGAACCTGCGCGGCTTCAACCTGGGCAGCGTGCCCATCTGTGCGCGCGATTCAACCTGGAACACGCCGACGGAATCGGCGCGGCAAAGCATGTCGTACACGGCGTCGTCGTCAAGCGAAAGCTCCCACAGATGCACCTTGCGGCCTGTGGTTTCCTCCACGAGATCCACCATGTGGTGCAGCGCTTCGAGCATGCCGAGCCCCAGCAGGTCGAACTTGACCAGGCCAGCGGAGGCACAGTCATCTTTATCCCATTGCACCACCGAGCGATCTGCCATGCGCGCCCATTCGACGGGGACGACGTCGGCGATGGGACGGTCACAAATCACCATGCCACCAGAGTGAATGCCCAGGTGACGCGGCTGCCCCTTGAACTGCGCTGCAAGTTGCTCCACAGCCTCGGGCGGATCTGAAAGCCCCTTCGACCAACTATCCGCAGCGCCCTGGGCGTACCCGAGCGCACGCGCGGCATCACGGACGGCTCCCTTCGTGCGGTACGTAATCACGTTGGCAACCTGCGCTGCATTGTCACGCCCGTATGTGTCGTAGACGTACTGGATGACTTCCTCACGCCGGCCTGACTCAATGTCTAGGTCGATATCCGGCGGCCCGTCGCGATCCGGCGACAGGAAGCGTTCGAACAGGAGTCCCGCCTCGATCGGCTCAACGTTGGTGATGCCAAGCGCAAAACACACCGCAGAGTTCGCCGCTGAGCCACGTCCTTGGCACAGGATGTTTTGCTTCGCGCAGAAATCCACAAGGTCGTAAATGATCAGGAAGTAGCCGGGAAAGTTCAGCTCCTCAATCACGCTCAGCTCGTAGCGGATCTGCTCCAGCACCCTTCTGCGCACATCCGCACTCCGCGTCGCGTACCGGAACTGCGCGCTCGCCAACGTCAGATCCCGCAGATGATCCATCTCGCTGCGCCCGCTTGGCGTTGGGTAGCGCGGCAGTTCAGGCGCGACAAGATTCAGCGTGAACGCGCACTGCTTCGCCAACTCAACGCTGTAATCCAGCATGTGCTTACATCCCGGCAGCATCCGTTCGAGCTGCTCGCCAGAGCGCAGCCAGTTCGCACCCATCGGATGCAAGTCCCCGTGTGCTTGCGCAAGTGCTTCTCGACGAGCCAACGCACGCTTCGCCGCAGCCAACCTCGCCTGCTCACGCGTGGCTGCCGCCGGCATCGCGGTGACAATGGCCGGGAGGTGATCAAAACGATCGAGCATTGCGTGCCGGTCAGCGTCTTCAGGAGTCATCGAAACTTCATATTCTCGCACCACATTGTCCTGGCCAAAGGTTTCGACCAGGTGGTCGATTTCATCGACCCACTGCCACCCCGCGAGCACAACGCAGGTGCCATCTAGTTCTGCACCAATAAGCTCCAACGGTGGATACGCCACCGCATCCTTTTCCCGCGTCGCCATGTGTGCATCTGCCATAAGATGCGACAGGCGCCGATACCCTTCAGGCCCACGCGCAATCACAGGAAGCACCCGCTGGCCTAACGTCAGCTCGGCCCCAAATACGGTGTCCAGCCCTGCAGCTGCAGCAGCCTCTGCAAACTTGACTGCCCCATAGAAGCCGTCGCGATCCAGCAGGCCAAGAGCATTCAACCCCAAATCCGCAGCGCGCGCGACAAGGCCTTCCGGCTCGCTCGCCCCATCGAGAAAACTATACGACGACACCGCGTGGAGTTCCACGAACGGAACTTGCGGCTCGTTACGGCGCGGCCGCACAGGACCTGCGCCAGGCAGCATGCCTGTGTGCCCCACCGGCACCGGCTCTGGCCCGGGACGTCCCGAAAGGATGCGCTCTAGCCGCGACCACGAAAGTGGCGCTCCCCCATTGAATCTCATGCCGAGAACGCTATCATGATTCGAAACTGTGTGCTACATTTTTCGAAAACCCAGAACAAACTGCTTTGTTCTAAAAAATAGACTAAGCGGTACATAGGGTGCTAGATTCTCACCCGTCAAACTTTCCCAATAAACAAGGAGACATCATGCGTATCAAGCGCACCCTCGCAACCGTTGCTGCTGCAGCGCTCGCCACCACCGGGCTGGTCGCTTGCTCCAACGAGTCCAACGACGCCACCGAGACCACCGCAGCAAACGGCGAGAACGTTACCGTCAAGATCGGCACCACCGAGGCCGACCAGGAGGCCTGGACTGTATTCAAGCAGCTCGCAGCTGACAACGGCATCGAGCTCGACATCGTGCAGTTCTCCGACTACTCCCCGGTCAACGAGGCGCTCGCGCAGGGTGAGCTGGACGTGAACAAGTTCCAGCACATTAAGTACCTCGCCGAGTACAACGCTGCTTCCGGCAAGGACCTGAAGGTTGTCGGCTCCACCGAGATCGTCCCGCTCGCACTGTTCTGGAAGGACCACGACTCGCTCGACGGCA
>NZ_KV821363.1:0-11916 GCF_001815635.1 Corynebacterium sp. HMSC075D04 | reverse complement strand
GAAGGACCACGACTCGCTCGACGGCATCGAGGGCCAGTCCGTCGCTATCCCGAACGACCCATCCAACCAGGGCCGCGCCATCAACGTGCTGGTTCAGGCCGGTTTGCTTACCCTCAATGACAACGTCGCTGACCCGCTGACCCCGACCCCGGCCGAGATCAACAAGGACGAGTCCAAGGTCACCGTCACCCCGGTCGACGCGTCCCAGACCCCGAACGCTTACAACGAGGGCAAGCCGGCCATCATCAACAACACCTGGCTGGACCGCGCAGGCATCGAGCCGAGCCTGGCCGTGTTCGAGGACGATCCGGAGTCCAAGGAAGCAGAGCCGTACATCAACGTGTTCGCTGCTCGTTCCGAGGACATTTCCGATGAAACCCTGAACAAGCTGGTCGAGCTGTGGCAGACCCCGGAGGTCGCTGAAGCTACCGCTAAGGACTCCAAGGGCACCTCGGTTCCGGTTTACCGCGACCAGAAGGAGCTCAACGACATCCTTGACCGTCTGCAGAACAAGTAAGCACAAGAAGCAATAAGGAGCGCGTAGTTCATGCGTACCAAGCGTTTTCTCGCAGCGGCGGCAGCCTCTGTCATCGCCGCAACCTCTTTGGTGGCGTGTTCGTCGGAGACGGAGTCGTCGACAAGCAGTGCTGATGGCGACGCTGTGACCGTCAAGATCGGCACCACCGACGCAGACCAGAAGGCCTGGAGTGTCTTCGCGGACGAAGCCCAGAAGGCTGGCATCGAGCTCGATATCGTGCGTTTCTCTGAGTACCCGCAGGTCAACCCGGCGCAGACCGAGGGTCAGATCGAGATCTCGAAGTTCCAGACCATCAACTACCAGGCCCAGTACAACGCCACCTCCGGCAAGGACCTGCGCATCATTGGTTCTGGCGAGATCAACGTGCTTGGCCTGTACTGGAAGGACCACGACTCGCTCGACGGCATCGAGGGCACCGAAATCGCTGTCCCGAACGACCCGTCCAACCAGGGTCGCGCGATCAACGTGCTGGTCCAGGCTGGTTTGCTGAAGCTGCGCGAAGGCGCGCCGAAGCTCACCCCGACCCCGGCGGACATCGATAAGGATGCCTCCAAGGTCAAGGTTGTCGCTGTGGATGCGTCGCAGACGCCGAACGCCTACAACGAAGGCCGCCCGGCTGTGATCAACAACAACTGGCTGGCACGCGCAGGTATCGACCCGGCTTCCTCGGTCGCGGCCGACGATCCGAACTCCGAGCTTGCGGAGCCGTACATCAACGTATTCACTGTCTCAGGCGATGACCTGGACAACGAGACGTACGCCAAGTTGGTCGACGTCTGGCAGTCGCCGGAGGTCACCGCAGCGCTTGACGAGGATTCCAACGGCACCGCCGTGCAGGTCCAGCGCAGCAAGGAGGAGCTCAACGAGATCCTCGACCGACTTGTGGAGGAGTACAAGTAAATGACAACAACCGGCACCCGGATTGAGTTCCGGAACGTATCCAAGGTTTTCAAAACCAAAGAGCGCGAGGTCAAGGCCGTCGATGACGTCACCTTGACCGTCGAGCCAGGCGAAATCCTCGGAGTGATCGGCTACTCGGGTGCCGGCAAGTCAACGCTTGTCCGCCTCATTAACGGCCTTGACATGCCAACCTCGGGCGAATTGCTTCTCGACGACACCAACGTCGCCGGTATGCCCGAGCGCAAACTCCGGGAGATCCGCCGCAACGTCGGCATGATCTTCCAGCAGTTCAATCTCTTTTCCTCCCGTACCGCAGCGGGCAACATCGAATACCCGCTGAAACTGGCCGGTGTGGACAAGAAGGAACGTAAGCGTCGCGTCGCTGAACTGCTCGACTTCGTCGGTCTGTCTGACCGTGGCGAAAACTACCCGGAGCAGCTCTCCGGTGGCCAGAAGCAGCGCGTCGGCATCGCGCGAGCACTTGCGACCAACCCGTCGCTGTTGCTTGCCGACGAAGCCACGTCCGCCCTCGACCCCGAAACCACCCACGAGGTGCTCGGAGTGCTGCGTCGCGTCAACGAAGAACTCGGCATCACCATCGTGGTGATCACCCACGAAATGGATGTCATCCGAGCCATCGCCGACAAGGTTGCCGTAATGGAGAACGGCCGTGTTGTGGAGTACGGCGGTGTCTACGACGTCTTCGCCAACCCGCAGACCCCCGTCGCGCAGCGTTTCGCAGCGACGAGCCTGCGCAACACCCCCGATGATGTTGAGCGCGCCGAACTGCTGACCAAGCCTGGCCGCCTGTTCACCGTGGATCTTTCCGAGGACTCCGGGTTCTTCGGCGCCGCCGAGACCGCCCGCACGCGCGGTGTTGTCATCGAGCCGGTCCACGCTGGCATCACTACTCTGCAGGAACGTTCGTTTGGCAAGATGACCGTCCGCCTCAATGGCGACGACGCCGCTATCAACGAGTTCCTGGCCACACTGCAGCGCAGCACCGAGATTGAGGAGATCACCCGATGACCGAATACCTGCTCGCTGAACCGAACTGGGACAACCTCGGCCCCACCTTCCTCGACGCCATCGGCGACACCCTGTGGATGGTCGCCATCACCATGGTTGTCGGCGGATTCCTCGGCCTGGTGTTGGGCATGTTGCTCTACACCACCCGCCCGGGCGGCATCCTGCGCAACAACGTGGTCTACACCCTGATCAACGTTGCGGTGAACTTCTTCAGGCCAATCCCGTTCATCATCATGATCGCGATGCTGTACCCACTGACCCTGGAGGTCGTGGGCACTACCATCGGCCGCGCTGCCGCAACGTTCGTGATGTGTTTCTCTGCCACGTTCACCGTGGCGCGCATCGTGGAGCAAAACCTCGTCGCCATCGACCCCGGTGTTATCGAGGCCGCCCGCTCCATGGGTGCCGGCCCCTGGAAGATCATCACCTCGGTGATCCTGCCGGAGGCACTCGGCCCGCTGATCCTGGGCTACACCTTCATCTTCATCGCGGTTATCGATATGTCCGCAATGGCCGGCTACATCGGCGGTGGCGGCGTTGGTGACTTTGCCATTGTCTACGGTTACCGCGCCTTCGAACCGCAAGTCACCTGGGCTGCAGTCCTGGTCATCGTGGTCATCGTCCAGCTCGCTCAGTTCCTGGGCAACTGGCTGTCCAAGAAGGTCATGCGCCGGTAGATTGAAGTGCCATGAAGGTAGCGGCGTTCGACTTCGATGGCACTCTCCACCACCCTCCCCACGGTTTCGACCAGGAGGATATCGCCGCGATAGATGCCTGGCGTAACGCCGGGCATCTTGCCATTTCTGCCACCGGACGCTCCCGCACAGCACTCGCCCACGGCATGGCCGGCAGCACGCTAGCGTTCGACTACCAGGTGCTGTCCAACGGTGCATCAGCTACCGACGGCGCCAACCGCGACCTGCTCTTCAGCCACGAACTCGACGGTGCCGTCTTGCGCGCCGCCGTGGAACATTTCGGGGAGCGCGAGGGACTGGCTATTTTCGGCACCACCATCGGACGTGTCGACGGCGTGTTTGCCAACAACACCGGCCGTACCCACGACTTCACGGCTCACTTCACGCCGATGGGGATTCGCGACATCCCGGACCACCAGTTCGCTGTCATTCCGTTCTGGATTCCTGACAACGACGCGCTGCGCGCCGAAGTCATCGCCTGGGCCACCAAACTCGGCGACGTAGAAGTTGCCCAAAACCAGGACTACATCGATCTCATGGCACCGGGCCGGTCGAAAGGCTCCGGCATCCTCGAGCTGTTCGAGGTACTCGGCATCAACCGCGATGACGTTGAGCTCTACACGTTCGGCGATTCCTGGAACGACCTGACCATGCATACCCTCGCCGATCACTCGCACAGTTTCCACCACTCCCCCGCCGACGTGAAAGCAGCCACCGACCGGGTCATCGGATCAGTGGCTGAGGTGCTCGACGAGTACATCTAGGGCATGGTTTCGCCCCCGCCCGGCACCACCTAACGTGGCTGCACAGTGAGCGCGACCCAGGCGGAGCCTTCCTTGGGGGCCTTGCCGCAGGAATCGACAATCCCGCTGACCGGACGCTTTTCCAGTTCGACGACGTATTCCCTACCGGCGGTGGTGACGTTGACGGTGGCGGTGGTGTCGTCGATACGCACAGGCTCAACGTCGAACTCCCCGTAACGAGGCTCAGCGACCTCGCTGGCAACAGCAATCTCGGCCACCTGCTCCACCGGACTGAGCGTGCCGCGCCCGCGATTGCCGGGTACGAAGTATTCGCCCCGCTTCGCGGCTGTGAGCATCGCGTCGGTGGCTTCCACGTTCATGCGGCCGAAACTATACGCCCACGGCATGAGCAGCATGGTTGCGGCAAAGCGGTGGCCCTTGATGTGGGAGACCTCCCACGCAACGTCGTTGCCCGGGCCGAATGGGTAGCGCTCGTGCAGCGCGTTGACCAGCGGGCGCCCCTTTACGGCGCAGCAGACATCGCGCTTGGCATGGGTGCAGATCAGCAGCAGCGGACGTTCCCGTCGCTTCCCACCGTTTTTGCCAGGCCCTGACAGGTCGAGATCCAGGATTGCTTCTGGTCCGTCGACGTGGAGGACCTCGGTGATGCCTTCGTCGGCAAAGACGAGGTAGAGGTGGTGGTCCTTAATGTGTCGGCCTTCGCGCGTTGGGTGGCGAATGAGCAGCAAGGACGCGTCGTATTCGTCGAGGTGCTTCGCAATGCGGGGGCTAAGGTCTTCGCCGAGCGCGGCATCACCGAGCACGTCGCGGGGCCACGGGTCAGGCCACTCAAAGATGACGTAGGTAGCGCCGGGCTTGGCGGTGCCGGGCAGCGGTTCAACCTCAACATCTGAGCAAGGCAATTGTCGCATGTCACCACCATAGCCAAGCTTGGCCTAACTTATTAGATGACCCATTTGAACAACATTCACTTCTGTAACAGTTAGATAACCTTTTGGGTATTTCGCTCTGAGGCTTTTGTTCTGATTCCTCCTGCTGGTTACGGTGGCTTAATGCAAAAAAATTCCGGTTCCTTCCGCGCTGCGGTCGTGGGCGCTTGCGTAGCGACGATCGCTGCCTGCACCGCCTGCACCACACCCAGCCTTGGGGCCGGCGAAACGGTGGCCAGCAGCTTGTCCGCCAGCTCTCCCCGTGTGAAACCGTTGGGCAACGCTGACCCGTCTCCGAAGACGCAGCGCCCGTCGGCACCGTCGCAGCTTGTGGTCACCGCGGTCCGTGTTGGCGCACATGAGGGATTCGACCGCGTCGTGGTGGACCTTGAGGGCGACGGGGATCCGGGCTGGTTTGTGGACTACACCTCCACCCCGATGCAGGAGACCACGGGCCAGCCATTGAAGGTCGCGGGTAACGCGTTTTTGAACATCAACGTCGACGGCACCGTCTACCCGTTTGAGATGGGCAAGGATTCCGACGTTGAGGTGAAGATGGCAGGCGATACTGGCAACGTCATCGACGTCATCAGCGCCGGCACCTATGAGGGACGCAGCCAGGTCGTGGTGGGTCTACGCTCTGCTTTGCCGTATTCGGTGCAGGTGCTGGAGGACCCGAAGCGCGTGGTCGTCGACATCGTCCAGAACTAACCCCACGGCTAGTACACCGCCTCGACACGCCAGCTGCGTCTGCTCCACACAAGGAGCCACCCTGTCACCGCGCCGTCTGGCCCGCCTTCGCGCCCGACCACCTGCATGCGCGCAAGCCGTCCTGTGGCGCCTTCGGTTTGGGCCCACCATCCTTCGTCCACGGGCCATGGCCCGGCCCAGCCTGTAACCAGAAACCGGCGATCGCCCCAGGCCAGGGCGTACGGCGTGGTTGAGAGCAGCACTTCGGCGGTGACGATGACGGGGGTTGCGGTGTCGTCGATAAGCGCGATGCGCGAGGCGGGGTGCTCGATGCCGCCGCCGAGGCGCGCAGGCAGCGGCGCCGGGATCGCCCCGGGCCAGGACCGCTTGTCGACGACCGGCCCCACCTCCCCGTACGGCACCATCAGCACCCGTTCCGCCACACCACGGCCGCCGACGAGCCGGGGTTGGAGCACCGCGTCGATGCCGAGTTGGGATTGCACGCGTTCCACGACGCGGCGGGCGGTGTCGGTGGAGGCGCCGTCGGCCCAGAGTTCGCCGACGGGTTCGGGCGCGGCGAGTTCGAGTGGTTCCAGGATGAGACTTGTAATTTCGCCTGCGCCGCCGCCGGTGAGCCAGCCGTCGAGTTGCCAGCGCACGCGGTCGGCGGTGGCGGCCTCGGTGAGTGCTTCGCGGGTGCGCCAGACGCGTTCGACACGGGTGCCGTCGCCAAGTTCGGCGGTCACCTTCAGCCGCAGGCAGTTCCGCCCCGTTTCCTTCAGCCGTTCGTGCAGGCTGGCGGCAAGCGCACGGGCGGCGAACGCCGCGGCATCGACTCGGTCGATCGGGTCCTCCGGCGTGATCGCCACCGCGAGATCCTCCACGGGGATTTCGGGCGCGACGCGGCGGTCCGGTGTGGCCGCGGCGATGCGGTAGATGAGCATGCCGGACTGGCCGAAGCGCGTGGTAACTGCCGCCGGGGGCAGCGCCGCCAACTGCCCGAGCGTGGAAATCCCCAACTGCCCCAGCGCCCGCACGGTGTCCGTGTCCGCACCAAGTGCTTCTTCGGCAACGAGCACACCGAGCGGCTGGTCTGCCAGGAACGTCGCCGACTGTCCCTGGGCCACCACGTCAGACGAGCGCGCGGCGATCACTGCGGTGGCGATCTCGTCGGCGGCGCCGGCAAGGGCGTCGATGCCGCGGCGCGAGGCGGCGTCGATAAGCATCTCGAGCGCACGGTCCTCACTGCCGTGGAACTTGCCCGCAGCCTCAAGGTCCGCAACGACAAGGCCTGGGCGCAGTACTTCTACGCTCGCCGCGACGTCGTCGAGACCCGCTGCAAGTGCTGCGAACATCCGGCCGTCGCGGTCGGTGTTGTCCTCCACCACCGTCAGCTCCGGCGCTGCCGCCTGTGCGTTTCGCACCCGCATCCCACGCCGGATACCCACTTGGCGGGCCGCCTGCGAGCACGCCTTCACCCTGTGGTGCGCCGCAATCGCAATAGGTTCTGCCAACTCGTCGCCGGACTCCAACTTCGCGGCCTGCACGGGCCAGTCCGGAAACCACAACGCTGCAACCCTCATGTGACCAGCCGCAGCTTTCGCCTATCGACGCCCCGCTCACCACCAGCACCCAACGTCACCCGTGCACTCGCCGGACGGTATCCCTTGCCTTCTGCGCGCACGTCGAAATCGATCCCGGTAATGCGCCCTGTACCTCTTCCGATGCCGTGGAATTGTGCGAGCGTGCCCGTCAGCGTGAGCGCCGGCGACGGCACCGCAATGTTGACGCACACAAGCGCTGCCTGGCCTTTCCGAATCCTGGCCAGCAGTGGTCGGGCGCGCACCGGCGACAATTCCAGAGCACTACGAGTGCGCAACACCACCAGATCGAGCCCTTCGGCGAGCACGCCTGCCACCGAGAGGTCGTCGATACCCGGCTCCGGCACCGCAACAACCCGCTCAAGTGCATCGGCGCTGATCCCGGCATACGACAACTCCGGCCAGCCCACCGCACCTGCGCGCCCACCGGCTTCCACCACCTGGCCGAGCAGTTCCACGACAAGCGCGGGTGTGTCACTGACGTGCGTGACCGCCCTTCGCGCCAAGCCACCATTCGGCAACACAGTCGAAAGACCACCGCCGATCGTGAGCACCTCAGTGTCAGCAGCAACCTCCCGAGGGACCTCCCCACCGAGCACAGCCATGCGCGCACGCAACTCTGCGATCTGCTCAGCACGCGTCGGCTGAGCAGGCGCTTCGCCCACTTCATGCAGGTGCGCCGCGGCAGATGACGCTCGAATAGGTGTTCCACTCACGCCAGATAGTATGCACCCCGGGGTCGACGCAAGCAACGTCCCTGGTCGAACATGTTTTCTACTCGACCTTCATGAGAATCTGACTTATGGGGCCATACGAATACTCCATGATCTCCCCATTCATAATGCGGCAACGAACGCCAACAGACCCCGGAGCACAAAGAAGGCTCTCGACACAACGGTCCGAACCCCCTTGAACTCCGTCATCGCGCACTCCCCATCGGCCTTCCGCTTGAACAGAGGCCGCGCTTCATACCGAGCCGAAAGAACACACTGCCACACCACTACACGGGACTTGACCACGAACCGTGGTGACACGTGCACGTTCAGGGGCAAATCTGGTTGCGTTGAACATGGGACTCTCTATGGGACCGTCCACTGCTGACGATTAAAAAGAAGGCGAGCTGGCAAACTAATTTTGCCAGATAGCTGACATAACAACGGTTACGTTAATAGGGCGTAAAGCACTCCAGATGGTGGCAATACTTAAATTTAGCGTGATACAGAACACATTCCTTGCGGTGTCTGTGTATACTCCATATGTGAGTCGCCCATCAGGGTGACCTCCCCGGAACCAAGCGGCGCGAAGAGTGGGCCAACTGATAAGGCTCAGCTACACGCCCCAAGCAACACAAGGAGAAACCATGAAAATCACCGGCAAAAAAGCCTTGCTGTCCGCGGGGACAGCTGTAGGGATCGTTTTTAGCCTCTACAGCCCCATTGCTCAGGCAAGTACGATTGCAGAAACAGGCCAAACAAACGCTGTCAGTCAGGTAGCTGGGAACGTCGATAAGATCGCCAACTACCCCGACATTGAAGGTGAGGCCCTCGATGTCGTGCGCAATGCTGCGCTCGACGCGTCTGTCAAGACGGCTGTCCTAAAAGATGGACAAACCCTCGCAAACGAACCACATGTGGCAAAGCGTCTGGATGATGGAAGCGCATTTGTATCCATCCGAATCGACGGAGCGTCGAACGGTAGCATGTTTGGAGTCTTTCTCACTCCTGAAAACACCCTGAAGTCCACGTACCAAATCACACTGGAGGAAGAGTCTCCAAATTCAGGTTGGGTCACGGCCTATGCCGATGGCGAGCAGGAACTGCATGAATATGTTGTTTCTCAGGATACCTCGGCCACTGATGATCAAATCTCGCCAATGGGCATGGATTGGGGCGGGCTGAACGATTGCCTCAGCAACGCTGGAATTGCATCATGGGCAATTGCGGCACTGAGCGTTGTGTGTGGTGCAGCCTGCGCAGCGACGCTGGGGGCTGGTTGCATGGCTTGCCTTGTCGCAGCTTCCGGAGCTACAGGCGGCACAATCGGGTACTGCGCAGGCCAGAATTGGAGTTAATGATGAAATCGAGTGAAAATCAGTCGCGTGGGTTCGTTGCACTCGCGATCGGCGCGGTAGCACCTCTTCTTGGAGTAACAACCCCTGTAACAGGAGCTGCCATTGCTGGTTGGGGTATCGCTGCTGTGGCCTTTCCTGTCTCCGCTTTCTTCTTCCATCGAGCGAAGGATGACGACAAAGTGCGCGAGTAAAGTTCCAATTTCATCGCATTACTTCGTGAAAGTCCTGTACCGCACTGATGCGGTACAGGACTTTGCTTTGCGAAGAAGATCCAGACCCCCTGTTTGAACTTTAAATCATCTCAAAGCCACTTCGTTTATGTCTGCGTCAACTTAACGAGAAACTCGCCTCAGATCTCCCGCCAAGCACCCCACGACGGGTGCGGCGATCGCCTCACCATCCGTCGCCATGAGCCAGAATTTTGGCAAGCAAGCGAATGTACTGTGATACGAGAGGTTCAAACGTGCAATGCAGAAGAGTTTAGAGGCATAAGAAGGCGGTGGAGCGCCCTGGTAACCTCCCAAAACATGATCCCGATCAGCGCCAACGAGGTCCGTAGCCGCGTCACTCCGATCCCCACGCCCGCCGTCGTGCGTGTGGTGGGTTCGCTGGCCGTGGGTGGTTCCGTCGGCGTGATGATGTCCGAAGCACCACTAGGCATCAAGGCGATCACAGCACTGGTCTGCGTCGTTGTTGCTATCGCGGTGACGTGGCTGCACCCCTACCGGAAGCAGATTGCGGCGTTTGCTGAGGAGAAAAATGTCAGCAGGGTGCCGTCGATAAGCATGGTTGTGCCGCTCATGGTGTGGTGGCTTGTGCTCATGATGGGCCCGCTGGTGCACTGGTCCGCAGTGGCGGGGCTGCTGGTCGGCATCCTTGCGGCAGTGGCGGCGTGGTTGCTGTACCCGCACGTAGACGGCACGCGGCGCCTCGCGTACGCATAGAACTACTAGAAAGAATCTACTCGAAAGGCTTTCTAGTAGACGCGTTTTCGCAGCTCAACCTAGAAACATTCCCTTTCGAGTAGCTTTCTAGTAGCTTTCGAGCTACCGCAAAGGCCCTTCCAAAAGCCATACCGCCCGAGGGTCCCGCGGACCTTTACCGCGCCATTGAATAAGGCCCTCCTCCCGCAGCGCTTTCAACGCGCGGCGGGCAGGCGGGTTCGAAATCCCCAAAGCATCTGCAACCTCCCCCGTAGACATTGGCCTGCCTTTCGCTTGCATGACTGACAGGACGCTGCCGGCGTGAGGCGGGAGGGAGTCCGCGGTCTTCGGATCAAGCCGTTGAACCGCCTTCAACGTAAGCAGAACACTTCCGCTCGTCTGCTGGTAAATCGGGTCAGCAAACCCCACTCGCCGCATACCTGCAAACATACGGCGGATACCCTCGCCGAGTTCTTGACCAATCCGAAGCTCTGCCGTCACCCGCGCAATGAGAGGATTGCGCGCAAATCGAGCAATAGATTCTGGTCGTGTGGGGTCCACCAAACCGGGAAAGCGCCCCGGACTCGAAACTTCGATGCGAGATGGATAGATCTCGAACCGCACATGGTCACCAGCCATGCTGTACGACCGGTGAATGACAGCATTTACTAATCCCTCAAGCCAAACGTCGTTCGGGATGAGATTTTCATCCTCGAACAACCCCGAAGCACCCAGGCGCCGGACTTGCGGCAGCATCCCCTCAATCGCCCGCTGAGCAGCCCCAATTTGTTGTGGCAACGGCCCCTCAAACCGGTCGTCGGCCAAAAGCTGTTGCTGATGACCCGCGAGCCGCTCATCCTCACCGAACCGCAGAACACGGACATGTGCATTAGGGAAGAACTCTTGCGGGTCTTTACCGAAGAGCAAGAGTGCTGCTGTTCGGGGCCTACCTTCACGGTCGATGAGATTTCTTGCTTTAAGAGCGTCTTCAGCGGAAGAAGAACCAATAACGTTGGCATATTCACCAACGACCTCCATATCGAGATCACCCATACCGACACGGGGCAGCACCGTCGCATCGAACTGTTGCTCACCCTTGGTGTAACGCAGTTCGAGAATGCCGTCTGCATTCAGCAACCGAGATTCGTCGCCGACACGCAGGAAGCAGTCCCCCGACCGCAAATAATGCACATGCTCACTCGGGTCTACATGAAACAGGTAAACCTGCGCACCGTCGCCAACATCGAACGGCTCGATTCGAACACGCGCGGTTGGATCCGTGTGGTCGAGCGATGTTTGTCTCAGATCATTGTCCTGCTTAGGCGTCGGTGCCCCATCAAACTCCCGGTCAGTAATTCCGACAGCAATAATGCCGCCCTCCGCATTTGCCATGCCGACGATGGTCTTGGCGAGATCCTTCGGCTTGATGCGGAAAGACTTTCGCTCGAACCATTGATCTTCCGGCAGACGCAGAAGAAGGCTCGGGTCATCTCGGTAGTTTCTCTCTGGACGCACAGAAGGAATTCTACTCGAAAGGCTTTCTAGTAGACGAGTTTCCGCAGCTCAACCTAGAAACATTCCCTTTCGAGTAGCTTTCTAGTAGCTTTCGAGCTACCACCAAGGCCCTCGCGCAGGCCCCGCCATTCTCGAAACCCCTGCTGCGAAGTTCACCGGAGATACGGATAATGGCACGCATGGCTCAAACCTCATCGACATCGCTCAAGCACATGTGGGAAACCCGCGGTCAAGTCCCGTGTAGTGGTGTAGCGGTTTGTG
>NZ_KV821362.1:0-40687 GCF_001815635.1 Corynebacterium sp. HMSC075D04 | reverse complement strand
GGGTCAATGATGATGACCCGTGGCGTAAGAAACGCGGCCGGATCGTGATGATCCGGGGTGCCCCGGTATGGATTTCGCCCCGCGGCTACCCGGTGAAAAACACCAACCGCGGGGCAATGGACCAACTCTTCGGCTAGTGCTCGTCGTGCCGCTCAGCGCGACGGAGCAATTTCAGCGCGGCAACAAACAGTACTGCGCCGCCGATGAGCGCCATGATGCCAACACCAATCGCGAGGCCAGCCCAGAAGCCGCCGGCCGTCGCGGAGTTGCTCGTGCCTTCGACGGGCTGCGCGGCATGAATCCCGCTGCCCGAAGCATCGGACGCAGACTCAGGTGAGGGCTCCGGCGAAGGGGCGGAGGTTGTGGCGGGGGCGCTAGTGCTCGTCGATAGTTGCGATGACGCTGCACGGCTTGCCTGCGCACGCCTCGTCGGAGACTGCTTCGCCGTGGATTGAGCCGCCGCCTGACTGCGAGGTGCAGCCTGTGCAGCACGCGCAGTACTCACCGATCGAGCCGACTGGGCCGACTGGGCCGACTGGGCAGTGGTTGCCGGGGCCGCAGGTGCAGCGGTGCGCGAGGGGCGAGAAGTTGCCTGGTTGCTCGGCCGTGTCGTCGGCCGTGTCGCCCGCTGTGTGGTTGCCTGCGCAGACGGCTTCGTGGACGGTTTTGCGGCTGGCGCGATGGCGTCGCCAAACTTCTTGATCTCCTTCTCCACCTGCCGCAGACCCGCCGCCAACGCCTGCGGGACGTTCAGGTTTTTGCCCGCGTTGCCCGTGCTGCCTGCGTTATCGGTGTCGTCGGGATTGGTTGGGGCGTTGGTGATGGCGTCGTCGCCAACTGCAAACGTTGCGACGAGTTCCTTTTCAAACGCCTCACCGTCACGCGTGGTGCCGGAATACACGAACGTCGCCGTGTAGATGCCCGGCTCGGTGAACCCAAAGCCCTGGTGGTCGTGGGCGTTAACCGGGTATTGGAGCGTTTTGGACGGGTCGCCCGAGTCTAGTTCGATGCGCAGGCCTCGCAGATCCTCGTGCCATGTCATCAGGCGGCCCGGGCCGGTGACGTCGCGCATGCTTACCGTGATCCGGCTGCCTTCCTCAATCGCGCTCGCGGACACTCCCGTGGTGGAAAAGCCCAGCCATGGCAGGTTCTTGTCCTGTGCTTGCGGCAGGATCCACATTTGCGACGGACTTCCGGGGAAGCTGTCGCTCACGCTATCGGGCAGGTCGGTGCGCGCACTGTCGGGTACGGCGAAGATGAAGCTGCCGGAGGGTCGGTGCGCCGGGTGGAGGGGGTCGGAATCATCGATGAGCACTGTGCTTAACGACGACCCCTCCCCCACCAAGGCCATATCCATATGACCCGCCTTGATCAGCGCGCGCTCCTTCGCTGCGGCGTTGGGCGTGGAGGTGCCTGGTGCCGGCTTGGGCTGCGTGCTGGTTGGCTGCGCCGACGTGCTAGCCGACGTGGAGGCCTTTGGCGAGGTCGGTGTCGGCGCAAGAGTTGGCGCGGTGGTTGGCTGCGCCGACGTGGAGGCCTTTGGTGAGGTCGGTGCCGTGGTGGTCGCCGTGGTGGTCGCCGACGTGGTCGGTTGCGCGTCAGTGGGTGTGGATGCCGACTTTGGGGTGCGCAGCCCCGTGGTGGTGCCTTCGGGCAGGCCGACGGTGGCGTCGTCGCCGACAAGCCAGTATTGGGTGATGGGTTCGGAGCGTTCGGTGGTGCCGTCGGTACGCTCGGCTCGGCCTTGCCACGTCAGCGCGTAGATGCCTGGTTTGGAAAACGTCCAGGTGAAGTGGCCGTGGCCGCCGACTTCGTAGGTGATGGTGCGCATGTCTGGGTTAGAGGAGTCGAACAGTCGCTCCGGTTCGTAGACGCGGCTGGTGAACATGACGTTGATGTCGCCGGGCGCATCCATGTCGACGAGGTCGAAGTGCATGACGCCGTCTTTGAAGTTGGTGGGGATCGACGTGGGGTCGAGTTCGTGGGCGGGGTCGAACGCGCCGAGGCCCGACCAGATGGGGCGCCAGTTGTCGGTCCAGTCCACGCTTTGTGGCGCTGCCCAGACTTCGCTGCCGCGGGGGCCGAGGAAGTCGAGGGTGCCGTCGTCGGGGATGGTGAGTTTGGACAGGTCGTTGCCGTCGGCGTCTGCGTCTGGGGCGAGGCGGAAGCACACCGAGTCTTGGGAGGTGACCTGTTGGCCGTCGACCGCCATCACCGCTAGCTTGCCGCCGGAGCGCGTGCCGTAGAGGGCGTCGTTGTGGGAGTGGTAGAGCAGTTTGCGGCCGGCGCACGGGTGGTCGACGTCCGCGTCGAGGGTCACGCTGTGGCCGGGGTCGCCGGGTTTGTGCTCGCTGCTCGCCTGCGCCAGTGGTGCCACAGCAAACGCAAGCGTAGCGACGACCAGCGTCACAAGTCGGTTCAACTTCATGCCCGCACCACCTTCGCGAACACTCCGCGGCGCGGCGCGAACAGCCAGCTCAGTGCGAACAGGGCGGTGACGGAAAGGACGATCGTCGCCCCGGTTGGGGAATCGTAGGCCCACGCCAGCCACACGCCCAGGACGCTGCCAACCACGCCGAATGCGGCGGCGATGAGCATCATCGTGTCGAGCCGGTCGGTGAACAGGCGCGCGGCGGCAGCCGGGGTGATCAGCAGTGCGACGACCAGGATGTTGCCCACGGTCTGTACGGCGAGCACAACGGCGAACGTCACGCTGAGATACAGCGCGAGGTCCAACGCGGCGACGGGCAGGTTCATGGCGCGGGCGGTTTCGCGGTCCAAAGCGACGGCGGTCAGCCACGGGCGCAGGACAACCACAATGGCGACGATGATGGCGCCAGCGACCGCGTTGACCACCAGTTCGCGCACGCCAACGCCGGTGAGCGAGCCGAACAGGAACGAGCTCACGGAGGCGGTGTAGCCCTCGACCCGCGAGATGATCACCAGGCCGATGGCAAACGCGGCGGTAAACACGATGCCGATCACGGAGTCTTCTTTAATGGTGCGGCGTTGCGACATCACCGCGATCAGCACCGCCACCAACGCACCCGCCACCGCGCCGCCGAGCAGCACCGAGGTCTGCAAGGCGAAGGCGACGGCGATGCCGGGAAACACCGCGTGCGCAACGGCGTCGCCGATGAACGCCATGCCGCGCAGCACCACGAAGCACCCGACCACCGCGCAGAGCACCGCGGCGATCACGGCGGCGCCCAGCGCACGTGGCAGAAAGGCCAGTTGTGGGTTCGCCATGTCGGCGAGGAATTGCAGGAAGGAAATCTCAGGCATGGGCGGCCTCCAGGTGTGCGCGCACGCCTCGTAGCCACGGTGAGTCGGGGCCGACGGAGAAGGTGTGCATCCAGGGGGTGTCGTCGTTAAGCAGGCGCGTCGGGCTATCCGCCACGATGCCGCCTTTGAACAGGATGAGACGGTCGCAGGATTCGACGGCCTCGACGATGTTGTGGGTGGACATCACAACGCCCAGGCCCTTATCGACGAGCTCTCGAAACAGCCCGAGCAAATGTTCCGTGGTGGGGATGTCGAGGCCGGTGAAGGGTTCGTCGAGAAGCAGCATGCGCGGACGGCGCACCAAAGCACGCGCGATGAGCACGCGTTGGCGCTGGCCGCCGGACAGGTCGCTGATGGGGCGGTCGGCGAGGTCTGCAAGGTTCACCATCTCAAGCGCACGCTGCGCCCACATGCGGTCGCGTTCGCCAGCGCGGCGGAACCAGGGGCGCTTCCCAAGCGTGGCGTTGAGGGTGGCGGTGTAGACGTCGATTGGGAAATCCCACGCGACGTTGTGGCGTTGAGGCACATAGCCGACGACGTCGCGGATCGGACGCGAGTCGGTCGTCTCGACGGTGCCTGCGTCGGCGGGTACGAGCCCGAGCATCGCACGCATCAGCGTCGTTTTGCCTGCGCCGTTCGGCCCGAGCAGGCCGGTGAATTCGCCGCCGTTGAGCGTGACGTCCACGCCCTGAAACACTTCACGTCCCGGGTAGGACACGGCAAGGTCGCGGATTGTGATCACTTACGACGCCCCCACACCACCGCGAACGCCACCAACGCCAGGACGAGCACACCCAAGCCTGCGAACAGGAGCACATTGCTTGACGACGACGCCCCCTCCCCGGCGCCCGCAAACTCCGCGTCGAACGCCTCCTGCGGGTCAACGCCGACCGCAAGGCGCAGTAGCTGCTCGTCGGTGTGCACCTGGCCGTCGGTGTCCTCCACCTTCGCGCGCACCTTGATCAGGTGCACGCCCGGCTCGGTGAACACCCAGTTGGCGTGGGTGTGGGTGTTGGGTTCGACCCACATGGACTGGTCGCCTTCGGTGCGGGAGTTCCACAGTTGCTGCGGTTCGTGGAAGCCGCCGGGTTGGACGAAGAGGGAGAAGTCGCCGGGGCCGTCGTGGCCGGCGAATTCGAGGCTCATGCCGGACGTGGAGCGCTCGAGCAGCGAGGGGGCTTGGGAGTTCCAGCCCAGCCATGGCACGCCTGCGACTTCGGTTTGGGGCACGACCCATACGTCGGAGCCTGGTTTGGCGCCGGTGAAGTCGAAGTCGTTGGTGTCGGGCAGGGTTTGCTTGGCGGCGTCGCCGACGGCGAAGACGACGTCGTTGAGGTGGCGCCACATGGCGGGCTCATGGGTGTCGTCGCGAACGAGGAATTGCAGTTTGTCGTCCACGAACATGGGGCCGAGGTCAACGTGGCCTGCGTCGATGACGGTGCGTTCGCCTTCCGGCGCGATCGTTTCGTTGGCGTCAACGACTTGTTGCAGGGCGGGGTTGTTGTCCTGTACCTGGGCGGTTGCTGCGGGTGCGGCCGCGATCATGGCGGCGGTGATGAGGGCTGGAATCTTTTTCATTGTTGTCCTTTCAAGCAGTTACTAATCGAAGACCCATTGGCCAGCACAAAGTCCACATACGTTTGCGCCGGCCCCTGACCGGGCGGGTCGAGGGAGTCGCCCCAGATCGGGCACACGTTCACCCCGTGCTGGGCGGCCGTTTGGGTGAGCACAGGCGTTTCTTGTTCGCTGCCGTACTCGACGAACACGGCCGGCACGTCGAGGTTGTCCAAGGTGCGCGAGAGTGCCAGCAGGTCGCGGGGGCTTGGCTCCACGCTCGGGTTCGGGGTGACAAAGCCTGCGATGCGCAGCCCGTAGGCGCGGCCGAGGTAGGCGTAGCCGTGGTGGGTGGTGACCAGGTTGCGGTTGGTTTCGGGGATGGAGTCGTACATGGCGCGGACGGTGCGGTCGGTGTCGTCGAGAAGCGACTGGTAGCGCTTGGCGTTGTCCGCGAACTGGCTGGCGCGTGACGGGTCGATGGCGGACAGTTCGTCGCGCACCACGTCAACCACCGCTTTCATCGCGGCCGGGTCGTGCCAGATGTGCGGGTCTAGCTCGCCGTGCACGTGACGGCCGAGTACCGCCTGCGGCAGCAGGTAGGTCTCGTCGTCCGGGTTGCCGAGGAAGCGGAACTCGCGCTGTGGCGGGATCGGCTGCAGGGTGGTTGTGGGTACAACAACGACGGCATCGGCGGGGTTGATGTCGGTGTGGCCGGGGTGGCTGTGGTCGTCGGTGCGAAGCGTCAGGTGGGTGGTGGTGTCGTCGACAAGCGTGGCGATGTCCACGTGACCATGCTCGATCGCCACCTTCCCAGGCGCGACCTGCGCCGGGTCCTGGCCGACAACCACCGTCACGGTTTGCTCGGCGGAGCTGCGCTCTGGCGCATCGACCGCGTCGCGCACCGACGCGCGCAGCCGCAACTCGTACACACCCGGCGCTGAAAAGGCCCAACTCACGTGCGTGTGCGCACCCGCCGGCAGCATGGTCGAGCCGCCGTCGGAGTCGAAGAGCAACTCAGGTGTGCCAAACGTGCCGAGGATGAAGGCGAAAGCTTTGCCGGGGCCGGTGGCGTCGACAAGCGAAAGCTCGGTGACGGCGGTGGCGGGGAGGTCACCCTCGAAGCGCAGGCCCAACCACACGGTGTCCAAGCTCGCGTCCTCGACCAGCGGGATCGGGGCGTAACCGTAGCGCTGCGTCTGCTCGGCGAGCGCCACCACACGCGCGTCGGGTCGCGCCGTCGACTCGATCGTGCGGCTCAATGCTTGCGGCTCCAGCAACAGCCCGTTGGTGAACACGGCGTCCGCATAGGCAATGTCGCGCGTGGCGTGCAGGGTCGGCTCATACGAGTGCGGGTCGGCGCCGCGACGCATCAACGGGGTGACGTCAGCGGCATCGCCGGCGACATTCTGCACGACATCCGCGAGAATGCTTGTCGACGCCACCACACGCAACCGGCCATCATCCACCGCACCGTCCGCCTGCGCGCAGCCCACCAGACCCGCAACCAACCCGAGGGCCGCTATAGCTTTGGCGCGCTTCACTTCGAGGCTCCTGCGAGGGCGATCAGGCGGCGTCGCAAGGCAGTGTCCAACGTGCACATCGCCGCGCCGAACACCGCGACGCCGAGGCCCAGGATGGCGAACGGCACGGTCATCACTGTGGTGCCGGTCTCTGCGAGGTCACCTGAGCGTGCGGCGTCGCTGCCTTGTGCCGTTGCCGCTCCGGCGCTGCAGCTGCCTTCTGGGTCAAACATGGAGCCAAAATCGAAGTGGCCGCTATCGGCGTTGCCGGCTTCTCCAACGTTGAACGTCAGCGTGGCCTCGCCGGAGACCTTCTCCCCGCCTTTTGTGGTGGCGGTCTGACGGATGGTCACCTTGTACGTGCCGGGTGCACCGAACACCCAATTGGGGTGCACGTGCGAGTTCCCCGGGATCGTGTGGCTGCCGGAGCCGCGACCATTCTCTGCGGTGAACCACTCCTCGCCCACCACTTGCCCCAGGCCGCCCTGGGTGAACACGGTCATTGGGCCGGGGCCGTTGAAGTTTGTTACTTCCCAGGTGACCTCGCCGGTGGTGTGTTCAATGAGCGACTCGTGCTGCGTGTTCGCACCCAGCCACGGCACATTGTCCTGCTGTGTCGCACCAATCATCCACGCCTTGCCGGCAGGCACTGGGCCGACCGCCTGGGGTAGGTCCGCCTCCGCCGCGTTGCCAAGCCCGAACACAAGGTCTTCCGGACGCTTCCAGGTGGCGGGCACGTTGCGGTCGTCCTTGATCATCGGGCGCAGCGCGGGTGTGCATTTCTTCGCCGCAGCTGCAGTGGTCGCGGGCGCTGGCTTGGCCGCGGGCGCTGCTGCGGGCGCCGGCTTCTGGGCTACCGGTTTCGAGGCAGCGGGTGTGGAAACCGCGGCTGCGCTGTTGGTTGCGTCGTTGTGGGGCGTGCCGGTGCTCGTGTCGGCGCTGGTGCGGTCGCCGTTTGTTTCGGCGCTTGTTTCGGCGCTGGCGTCGCCGACGTGCCACGTGTACACCGCCTCGTTGGACTCGGCGCCGTCCGCGGTTGCCACAACCTTCATGGTGTACACGCCTGGCTGGGTGAACAGCCAGTTCGCGTGGACGTGGGACGGGTCGTCCTGAACAATGCGGGATCCTGAGGAGAGCTGCGGCTGGTCGCTATCAAGCATGGGTTGGAAGGAGCCGAAGCTTCCCGTCTGGAACAGGTAGACGGATCCTGGCCCGGAGACCTCGCGGAACTCGATGTCGACGCGACCGAAGCCACCTTCGCGCACGCCCTGGGTGTCCCACCCGGGCCACAGCAGGTCGGCACGTTGGGTCTGTGGCAGCAGGTAGCCGGGCTCGCCGATCTCTGGGACGTTGGCGGTTTCGTCGGTGTAGGCCGCCTCGCCGACAACCAAATCGACATCCTCGGGTGCGCGGCGCACGTGGGAGCCGGTGACGTCCTCCTGCAGGTCCAAAGTCAGGCTGCCACCGTCGGCGGTGACGTTGAAGACATCGATGTGGCCCCGATCAAAACGGGCGGGATCCGCCAGTGCCACGCCACACGTCAACAGGGTGAGCAAGGCGGCGAGGCAGACAACCACAAGACTATTGGTAACCGTTTTCAACACTTAACGAATACTACTTCCATTAAGCGTTGCGACAAAGCACTACCCCCAGACACGAAAAAGCGCCCCGGTGAACCACCGAGGCGCGAAATCGTTGCGGGAAGACTATGCCTTCTTGGCGTAGTCCTTCTCCACAGAGGTATCAACCGGAACGCCCGGGCCCTGGGTTGCGGACACGGTGATCTTCTTCAGGTAGACACCCTTGGCGGAAGACGGCTTGAGGCGAACGACCTCGTCGAGAAGCGCGCCGTAGTTCTCAGCGAGCTGCTCCGGGGTGAAGGAAGCCTTACCGATGATTGCGTGCAGGTTCGATGCCTTGTCCACGCGGAAGGCAATCTTGCCGCCCTTGGAGTCCTGGATCGCCTTAGCGACGTCCGGGGTGACCGTACCGGTCTTCGGGTTCGGCATCAGACCACGCGGGCCGAGCACGCGAGCAACGCGGCCGACCTTAGCCATCTGGTCCGGCGTAGCGATAGCTACGTCGAAGTCGAGCTGGCCAGCGTTGATCTGCTCGATGAGCTCGTCGGTGCCGACGATGTCAGCGCCTGCTTCCTTCGCCTTGGTGGCGTTCTCGCCCTCAGCGAAGACTGCGACGCGGACGGTCTTACCGGTGCCGTGCGGCAGGTTGACGGTGCCGCGGACCAGCTGGTCGGCCTTGCGCGGGTCGACGGACAGACGCATCGCAACGTCGATGGTTGCGTCGTACTTGTCGGAAGCGGTCTCCTTTGCCAGGGTCACCGCATCCAGCGGGTGGTAGAACGCGTCGCGGTCCACCTTGGCGAGCTGCTCAATGTAACGCTTGGACTTCTTAGCCATGTTTGATTCCTTTCAGGAGTTGTGGTTGGCGGGCCTGGCTGAAGGCCCTTCCACGTAAAGCGACGAGGTGCACTTTACTTCTCGACGTCAATACCCATCGAACGTGCGGTACCAGCGATGATCGCGGCGCCAGCCTCGATGTCGCGGGCGTTGAGGTCGTTCTTCTTGGTCTCGGCGATTTCCTTGCACTGCTCCCAGGTGACCTTGCCAACCTTGTCAGTGTGCGGAACGCCGGAGCCCTTCTGCAGGCCTGCAGCCTTCAGCAGCAGGGATGCAGCCGGCGGGGACTTCAGGATGAAGTCGAAGGAGCGGTCTTCGTAGACCGTGATCTCCACCGGGACAATGTTGCCGCGCATGGATTCGGTCGCAGCGTTGTATGCCTTGGTGAACTCAACGATGTTGACACCGTGTGCACCAAGTGCCGGACCGACCGGCGGGGCCGGGTTTGCCATACCAGCTTCGATCTGAAGCTTGATCAGGCCAGTGACCTTCTTCTTAGCCATCGCAATTACCTCCTAGTTACAGCCTCGCCACCGCGATGAACAGCGGTAAGGCTTCCGGATGCCGGGTTTTTCCCAGCCACCGGGGATGAGAAAACGAAAACGTCGCGTGTGCGCAAAACACACGCGACGAGATAGGTTACGCCAGGGCGTCGTCGATAAGCAAAATGCGCTTACATGATGCGCTCGATCTGATCGGCGGTCAGCTCGACTGGGGTCTCGCGGCCGAAGATGGACACGAGCGCCTCGATCTTGCCGGTCTCCGGGTCGATGGCGTTGATGGTGGCGGACACGGACGCCAGTGCACCGGAGAGGATGGTGACGGCCTCGCCGACCTTGTAGTCGTGGGTGACCTTGTTCGGCGTCTCCTCCGCCGACGGCACAACGGTGTCGCCTTCGGCGTCAACCTGCGGCTTCGCGCCGGCCGCGGCGGACTTCGGCAGCAGGAACTTGGCGACGTCGCGATGCTTCACCGGGGTGGCGTTGCCCTCATTACCGACAAACGAGGTCACGCCCGGGGTTTCACGCACCACGGACCATGCGGCATCGTTCATGTCCATGCGCACGAGGACGTAGCCCGGCAGCAGCTTGCGCTTGACCAGCTTGTTCTTGCCGTCCTTGTTCTTCTCCAGCGCTTGCTCGACAGGCACGACGACCTCGTAGATGGAGTCTTCGACCTCGAGGGTCTGGCTACGCATCTCCAGGTTGGTCTTCACCTTGTTTTCGTAGCCGGAGTAGGACTGGATGATGTACCACTCGCCCGGCTGCTTCTTCAGTTCGCGGGTGTACTCGCGCAGGCGCTTGCGGTATTCAGCGTCGAAGTCGGACGTAGCCTCAGCGTCCTGGGCCTCAACGCCCTCCGCGGCCTCAGCGCCCTCTGCCTCCGGCGCTTCCGCGCCCTCGGTCGCCTCGGTGGCTTCGGTGGCCTCGGTCGCCTCAGCGTTGTCGTCCTGCTCGTTGGTGCCGGCCGGGTCGGAGTCGCCGTGGATGACCGGGTCGGTGGAGGGGTCGACGGGCGCGCCTTCGTCGATCATTTCCTGCTCGTTGTTTTCGATCGCGCCGTTGACGTCCTCGTTTACCTCAGTCATGGTTGTTCTCCTCGTATGTTCGCGGGTGTGCCCCAAGGTTACCGGGGCAAAAAGTATCCCGCCTTCCCTCGGTGTTCGAGGTGGCGGGAAACGTTACGCGTGAAATTGTACTTATCGGATGAGAATCCAGCGAATCCCCATGGAAGCGAGGGTGTCGGTGCCCCAGACGAGGATGGTGAGCACGATGAGGAACGCGAATGTGATCAGCGTGTAGTTCAGCATCTGCTTGCCGGTCGGCCAGATGACTTTGCTCATCTCGGAGACGACTTCGCCCGGGAAGGTTGCGATGCTGGTGGTCTTTTCCCCGGCCTCGTCGGCATTGACGGGGGTGCGCTTTGCTTCGTACCCGTCGGAGGACACGGGCGAGACCCCTCGCAGTTGGCGCTTGCCGGTTGGCTGTGCGGCATTCTGACCGTTGGGGTTAGTCACGAAAACTCCTCCAGGTTGTTTTGGCAGGGGCGACAGGACTCGAACCTGCAACCTACGGTTTTGGAGACCGTTGCGCTACCAATTGCGCCACGCCCCTAGGGCACCTTATTCGGTGCGCCTAACCCTACCACGGGCGCTTGTGGCGTCCGTTTGAGGTGAGTAGCGATGGAGAGAATTGAACTCTCGACACAGCGATTATGAGTCGCTTGCTCTACCACTGAGCTACACCGCCATGTGTTTGCAACCACAAGGGCTATACAAACAACAGAGCCCCCTGACAGAATCGAACTGTCGACCTTTTCCTTACCATGGAAACGCTCTGCCGACTGAGCTAAGGGGGCACAGCCTCTTTGTTGTGGATCTTGCGACCCGCTCCGTTGAAGCCTTGAGAAGATTAACCCGACATCGTTTATAAACACAAATCGCCAGTACAGCCCATGTTTTTACGCATGCTTATCGACGACATAAACCGCTCCATAACCTACGCCATAGGCCATCACTCCCCACCGCCCTGCAGCCGCAGAACCGCAGAACCACAGCACAGCACAACGAAAAACCCCGCCGATCCCTGATGGAATCGGCGGGGTGTGCCTGTGCCAGGTAGAAGATTCGAACTTCTGAAGGCGAATGCCGGCGGATTTACAGTCCGCTCCCTTTGGCCGCTCGGGCAACCTGGCGTGCACGTTTGAAGTGCGGGGATTACCTTACATCACGCCACCGTAATGTAGGCAAATCGCCTGGTTATCCTACGCGTTCGACGGTAAGTCGGGTCATGGTGCGCAGCGCTTCGCGGGCTGGAATGTCGGGCAGCGCGTCGAGTTCGCGTTCGACGATGTCCAAGTATCCGCGGGCGGTTTCCAAGGCGCGCTCACGGCCGCGTGTCCGGCCCAGGAGGTCGAGGGCGCGGGTGACGTCGGCGTCGTCGGTAAGCGGGCCCGTGAGGAGCCCTCGAAGGGCTTCGCCGGCCTCGGAGTCCTCTTCGAGCGCGTAGAGCACTGGCAGGGTGAATACGCCTTCGCGCAGGTCGGTGCCTGGGGTCTTTCCGGATTGTTCGGGGTCGGAGAAAATGTCAATGATGTCGTCGACGATCTGGAACACCATGCCCACGGCGTCGCCGATGCGCGCGCAACGCTGGACCACCTCGTCGGACGCGCCGGAGTGCCGCGCGCCCAGGTAGGCGGCGGACGCGATGAGCACGCCGGTTTTCTCGTCGATGACCTTCAGGTAGTGCTCAACCGGGTTGGTGCCTTGTGCGCCGACGGTTTCGCGCATCTGGCCGGTGACCAGTTCCTCGAAGGTGTCGGCGAAGTGCTCGACGGTGGCCAGGTCCATTCGGCTCATCAGGCGTGAGGCGTGGGCAAACAGGATGTCGCCTGCAAGGATGGCGACGGTGTTGCTCCAGCGCGCGTTGGCGGACTCAACGCCGCGGCGGCGTTCAGCTTCGTCCATGACGTCGTCGTGATACAGCGTGGCCAGGTGCACCATTTCGGTGACGGTGGCGCCGTTGATTACGTTTTGGGCGCGCGGGTTGGGGCCAAACTCGGCGCACAGCAGCGCCATCATGGGGCGGAAGCGTTTGCCGCCGGCTGCGGCGAGGTGGGTGACTTTGTCGGTGAGGAACTTTTCGCCGCGTGAAAGTTCGGCCATGAGGAGGTCCTCCACCGCTTCTAGCCCGGTGTTGAGCCGGGTGTTGAGTGCGTCGTCGCCAAGGTCAATCTTGAATCCGTGGCGGGGTGACGGGGTGGTGCCGTACGTCATCGATAACGTCCTTGCAGGTTGGAGGGGCACATGGATAACGCACTTACCGTAGCCCACATGCCCTTGGTTCTGTAGCAGCGGGTGGCGCTGGCACAATCAGTTGCGTGACTGAGTATTTCGACCTTGTGGTTGTGGGTGCTGGCCCTGCGGGTTCGGCGGCGGCGATTGCGGCGCAGCGTGCCGGTTTGCAGACATTGCTTCTCGACGCCCAAGGCCCCGACCGTGACAAAACCTGCGGCGATGGGTTGACCCCGCGTGCGGTGGAGACGCTCGAGGCGCTCAATCTGGAGGTACCCGCGTATCGCAACAAGGGGTTGAAGTTGCACGGCTACGGCGGCGACGTCGAGGCGCCTTGGCCGCGCGGTGAAGGCTCTGCGGCTCCTCGGACGGTGTTTGACGCAATGCTTGTCGACGAAGCCCGCACCGCCGGCGCCACCATCCGCCAGAACTGCGCCGCGACGGGTGTGGAGTTTTCCGGTGGCGCGATCAGTGCTGTGAAGACGGATCAGGGCTCGGTACGCGCGAAGTGGGTCGTGGTTGCCGACGGCGTGCGCTCCCCCTTTGGCAAGAAACTGGGTCGCGAGTGGCACAAGGGCGAGGTATTCGGCATTGCGGCGCGCTCGTATTGCGATTCGCCGTTTTCGGATGAGCCGTGGATGCATTCGCACGTAGAGCTGCGCGACGCGGATGGCGTGATTCAGCCTGGTTACGGCTGGATCTTCCCGCTTGGTAACGGCACTGTGAACCTCGGCTGCGGAGCCTTATCCACCGATGCGCGCCCGGCGAAGGTGAACACGAAGAAGTTGCTCGCCGACTATGCCGCACAGCAGCGCGAGGCGTGGAACCTCGGCCCGGAGCAGGCGGTGACCTCTGCGCTGCTGCCGATGGGCGGAGCGGTGTCCAACGTTGCGGGCCCGAACTGGGTGCTTATCGGCGACGCCGCCGCGTGCGTGAACCCGCTCAACGGCGAGGGCATCGATTACGGGTTGGAAACCGCTGTGCTCGCCGTGGAGTTGATCAACGCAGGCGGCGACCTCACGCTTGCGTGGCCAGCGCTGCTGCGCAGCCACTACGGTGACGCGTTTACGCTGGCTCGCACCCTCGCCCGTCTCCTGACCTACCCGCAGTTCCTACCGCTGGCTGGCCCGGTGGCGCTGCGCGGTCTGGGCGGCCGCTACCTCATGCCTGCAGCGGCGCGCCTGATGGGCAACCTGGTGCAGGAAGACGACCGCGACCTGGTCGCACGCGTGTGGCGCGCGGCAGGTCGCGTGGTGCCGAAGAACACCCCGCTCTGGGACGTCGCTTAGCGCGGCTTAGTCGAGCGGCTTCACGGCGCTGTGGAGCGCCACAATACCGGCGGTGAGATCTTGCCAGCCGGCGTCTTCCCAACCGTTGGCGTTGATCGCCGCGGCAAGCTCCTCCTGGTTGGGCCATGCGCGGATGGATTCCGCAAGGTACTCGTAGGCCTCCGCGTTGGAGGAAAATACCTTGGCCAGCGCCGGCACAGCACGTGGCAGGTATTCCTTGTACACGGTGCGGAATCCTGGGATGACGGGGGTGGAGAACTCGTTGACCACAAGGCGCCCGCCGGGCTTGGTCACACGCGCCATTTCGCGCAAGCCGGCCTCGAAATCATGGACGTTGCGCAGCCCGTAGGAGATGGTCACCGCGTCGAAGGTGTTGTCGGCAAACGGAAGGTACATCGCGTCGCCGACCACCTTGGGCACCTTACGGTCCTTGCCGGCGGCCAGCATGCCCTGGGAGAAGTCGCACGCCACGACCCACGCGCCGGATTTACCGAGCTCGACGGTGGACACGGCGGTGCCTGCGGCGAGGTCGAGCACCTTCTCCCCTGGTTTGAGTTCGAGGCGTTCGCGGGTGCGTCGTCGCCAGTATTTGTCCAGCCCGAACGACAACACGGTGTTCGTCTTGTCGTAGTTCTTGCCCACGTCGTCGAACATTCCGGCAACGTCGAAGGGCTTTTTCTCCAGATCCGCCTTGGCCATGGTTGGTCAGTCTACTTCGGTCTACTTCGCCACCCACAAAAGTAGGCTGTACGCCCTTACACCACTTGCCAGTTCGGCATACCGAACTTTATTATTCGCCAGCGTGGGCACACAGATTGCCTGCTCCCCTCCACGCTCCCAACGCAAAGGAACGACATGATGAAAACCAAAGTGCTTGCGCTCGTCGCTACGGCTGCTCTCTCCCTCGGCCTGGCGAGCTGCTCTGAAGAAAGCACTGATGCAGCAGGCGGCAAAGACACCCCTGTCGTGCTCACAACGTTCACCGTGATCCAGGACATCGCCGCGAACGTTGCGGGCGATCACCTCAAGGTGGAATCCATCACCAAGCCTGGTGCGGAGATCCACGGCTACGAGCCCACCCCCGGCGACATTTCTCGTGCCGCCGACGCGGACCTGATTTTGGATAACGGCATGAACCTGGAGAATTGGTTCGCCCAGTTTGTCGCCGATCTGGATGTGCCGCACGCCGTGGTCAGCGAGGGTGTCGAGCCGATCGACATCGCCGAGGACGCCTACGCCGGCAAGCCCAATCCGCACGCGTGGATGAGCCCGGTGAACGTGCAGAAGTACGTGGACAACATCGTTGACGCGTTCAGCGAACTCGACCCGGAACACGCCGCAGACTTCAAGGCCAACGGCGAGAAATACAAAAACGAACTGCAGGCTGTGCAAGACGAGCTGGAGACCAAGCTCGCCGCCGTCCCCGACAAGCAGCGTGCCTTGGTGACCTGTGAGGGCGCGTTCTCCTACCTGGCCCGCGACGCGAAGCTAACTGAGCGCTACATCTGGCCAGTCAATGCTGAGCAGGAAGCCACCCCGCAGCAGATCGCCGGCGCGATCGAGTTTGTGAAGGAAAACAACGTCCCAGCGGTGTTCTGCGAATCCACGGTCTCTAACGCCCCGATGATGCAGGTCGTGAAGGCCACCGGCGCGGAGTACGGCGGCACCCTCTACGTCGATTCGCTTTCTGAGGAAAACGGTCCGGTGCCGACCTACCTGGATCTGATTCGCCACGACACGAAGGTGATCATCGACGGTTTGAACGGGGGCAAGCAGTGATCCCCGCAATCGCGGTTGACGATGTTGCGGTGCGCTACGGCGACGTCGTCGCGCTCGACGGCGCAACTTTGAGCGTCCAACCAGGCCGTATCTGTGGGCTGATCGGGATGAACGGCGCGGGCAAATCCACGCTACTCAAGGCGATCATGGGGTTGGTCAAGCCGGATCGCGGCACGGTTCGTATCAACGGCATCGACCCCATGCGCGCCCGCAAGACGCAGGTGCTGGGCTACGTCCCGCAGAGCGAGGACGTGGACTGGCAGTTCCCGGTCACAGTGCGTGATGTGGTCATGATGGGCCGCTACGGCCACATGGGCTTTACCCGCCACGCGCGTGCGGAGGACATTGCGGCTGTGGATCGCGCGCTTGAGCGCACCCACCTTGAGTCGTTCGCAGACCGCCAGATCGGTCAGCTTTCGGGTGGCCAGAAGAAGCGTGCGTTCATCGCGCGCGGTATCGCCCAGGGCGCGAGCATCATGCTTCTCGACGAACCCTTCGCCGGCGTGGACAAACATTCCGAGGCCACCATCACTGAGCTGTTGCGCGACCTCGCCGCTGAAGGCACCACTATTTTTGTGGTGACGCACGATCTGGTCGCCCTGCCGCAACTCGCGCCGGAGACGGTGCTGTTGAACCGTCGGGTGTTAATGCACGCCCCGACCGAAGTGGTGTTAGAGCCGGACAATTTGGTGCAGGGCTTCGGAATGGGGGTGTCGGCATGATTGCGCTGCTTACGGAGCCGTTTGGTTACGAGTTCATGATGCGTGCGCTTGCAACGTCGCTAGTGGCGTCGGTTGTGTGCGCGCTGTTGTCGTGCTGGCTGGTGCTGGTTGGCTGGTCGCTGATGGGCGATGCGGTAAGCCACGCTGTTCTGCCCGGCGTGGTGCTGGCCTACATTCTGGGCGTGCCGTTCGCCGTTGGCGCGGTGGTGTTTGGGTTCCTTGCGGTGGCGCTGATCGGGCTGGTGCGCGATACGTCCCGGGTGAAGGAGGATGCGGCCATTGGCATCGTGTTCACCACCATGTTTGCGCTGGGGCTCGTGCTCATTTCGGTAACCCCCTCACACACGGATCTGAACCACATCATCTTCGGCAATCTGCTTGGTGTGTCCCGTGGGGACCTGCTTCAGGTGGCCATCCTGGGCGCGATCGTGTTGAGCGTGCTGGTGCTCAAGCGGCGCGACTTCACCCTCTACGCGTTCGATCCCACCCATGCACACGCGATTGGGTTGAATCCGCGCCTGCTCGGTGCGGCCCTGCTGGCACTGCTGGCGCTGACGTCAGTGGTGGCACTCCAGGCCGTTGGCGTGATCCTGGTGGTGGCGATGCTGATCATCCCGGGTGCGACCGCCTACCTGCTCACCAACAAGTTCGGCACGATGCTGGTCATCGCCCCGACCATGTCGGCAGCGTGTGCAATCGTGGGGTTGTACTGCTCCTACTACCTCGACACGGCCTCCGGCGGCATGATCGTGCTCGCCCAGGGTGTGGTGTTTGGTGTGGTGTACCTGTTCGGCCCGCACGGGGTGCTGCGGGGTCGTCGTTACGCATCCACGCGCACGAAGACGGAGTCCGTGGCTTCCTCGCCAAGCGGCACCGCCTCCGCCGCACCGGCCAGCCGCACCGCGACCGCGCCGGAGTAGGGGGCACCCTCCCCAACCTCGAGGGTTGCGCCGACGACAAGCCCGTGACTGTCCAGGAATTGCAGCAGTTTTGGGTCGTCGTCGGCAATGCGTTCAATCGTGGCCTTCTGCCCCGGTTGCACGCCGGTCAGCGGGACGGCTTCGGGGGTGTCGACACGCCCGCTGGCTGAGGGGATGGGGTCACCGTGGGGGTCGCGGGTGGGGTAGTTAAGAAACGCGTCGATGCGCTCGACCATGAAGTCGCTCACGGAGTGCTCGAGATTTTCCGCCTCGTCGTGCACTTGGTCCCAGGTGTAGCCGAGGGCTTCCACCAGAAACGTTTCAATGAGACGGTGGCGGCGGATCATCGCCACCGCATACGTGTGGCCGAGTTCGGTCAGTTCGATCGTGCCGTAAGGCTTGTGTGTGACAAGCCCCTGCTCGCCAAGTTTGCGCACCCCGTCCGACACCGTGGATTTCCGCAGCCCAAGGTGCTTTGCCACTGACGACGACGTCACCGGCGCATCCGACCACTCCGAAAGGGCCCAAATGCCTTTGAGGTAGTTCTGAGTGCTGGTAGACAGGTCGCCGACAGACATGCCCGTCAGTCTACTTTGCGCTTCACCGGCACCCAGCGCGGCAGTGCAACATCGCGGCCGAACAGGTGGATCACCTTGCGCTCGTAGGAGTCGAGCACCTCGGTGTAGTAGCCAAGGAGTTGCTGCCCAAGCGCCTCCCAAGTCTTGTCGGCCACGGACGCCCTGGCGGTGGTGGTGAGTTCGGGGTGGCGGGTGTCGTCGAGAAGCCAACGCGCTGCGTCGGGGAGCTCCTCGGTGAAGGTGGCCACGTCGAGCAGCAAACCGTTGACGCCGTGCTCGATGAGGTCAACAGGGCCGCCAGCGCGGGGGCCGATCGTGGGCACGCCCGAGGCTTGGGCTTCCTGGATGGCCTGGCAGAAGGTTTCAAACTCGCCGGTATGCACGAACAGGTCGAGCGAGGCATACGCGCGGGCGAGCTCCTCGCCAGAAAGCGGGCCGGTGAACACGGCGTTGGGCAAAACCTCTTCAAGCGCCTCGCGCTCCGGGCCGCCGCCGACGATGACCAACTGGATGGACGGGTCCGTAACCAGCGGGGCGAGGCGGTCAACGGACTTCTCCGCGGCGAGGCGGCCGACGAACCCGACGATCTTCTTCGTACCGGTCGGATCCCACGAACGGCGCAGGATGTCGGAGCGCTTCGACGGGTGGAACAGTTCCGCATCCACGCCACGGCCCCAATGGCGGATATTTTTGATGTTGTGCTCCTCCAGCGCCTTGATCGTTTCCGACGACGGCGCGAGCGTCATTTCGCACATGTTGTGCACGGTGCGGGTCCAGTCCCACGCCATGGTGGCCAGGGTGGACAGTTGGTACTTCGTGGCAAAGCCAGCCACGTCCGTCTGGTAGAGCGCGACCGCGGGCACACCGAGTTGGCGGGCCGCGAACGCCCCCGCTCCGCCAAGCACGAACGGGCTGGCCAGGTGGATGATGTCCGGCTTGAACTGCGACAGTGCTGCTGTGACGGTGGTGGTGGGAACGCCGATGGGCAGCGAATCGATCAACGGCACCATAACGGTGGGCACCCGAACGATCTCAAAGCCAAGGTAGTCAGGAACTTCGTCCTGGAACTCGCGGGCGCCAGGCGCGATCACGATCGCGTCGTGGCCCTCCCGTTTGAGGTGCTCAAGGACGCGAAGGACGGAGTTGGTCACTCCGTTGACGTTGGGCAGAAAGGACTCGGCGACGATTCCCACTCGCATGCTGTTTACTCTCCCAGTTGACGTGAAACTTCGGTCGAATTCCGGCTGAACCGGACGTGAATTTTTCCTACGGCGAGCCAGGCCAGGGCGGCGATAATCGTCGCCACGGCCAGCACCGACAGGGCGGGGATGAGCGAGAGCGCCCACCCGCGGCCTTCCACCTTGACCAGCTCGGTGTTGTTCTTGGCGTAGGTCACCCACACCTGTTGGCCGGGGCCAAGCCCGGTGGGATAGAGCACCCCGTCCCTCGGCGAGACGAGCCGGCCGTCTTCGGTTTCGTACTCCACGTAGGTGCGGAGTCGGGTTTGGTCGGTGACGGTGGCTACGCCGCGGCCGGGGTTGGCGTGGATCTGGGCGTCGTGAAGCGCGGGCCCTGCGACCATGGCAACACAGCCGAGCACGGCGCATCCGTAGAGCGCCATGACGGCTTGGTGTGCGCGTCTGCGCCAGCGCATTACTTGGCCAGTCGCTGCGCGAGCGCGCGGCGGGTTTCGCGGGTGGTCACGGCCTCCACAATTGTGATGCCGTCGGGCTGGGCCTCAAGTTCAAGCAGCACCTCGTGCAGCTCTGCAAGCGATTCGGCGCGGCGGTAGTTCGCCCCATACGCGAGCGCTTGCTTCTCAACGACCACCCCATGCGGCGTCCCAAACGCCCGCTCAAAGACGTCTCGCACCGGCTCCGCTGCTGGCTCGAGGGTTTCAAAGATGCCTCCGCCGTCGTCGTTGGCCACCACGATGGTCAGGTTGCCGGGGCGCGGCTCGTCGGAGCCGATGAGCAGACCGTTGATGTCGTGCAGGAACGTCAGATCGCCCAGCAACGCGACGGTGCGCGGTGCGCGGATCTCGTCCGCACGCAGTGCCTGGGTGGCAAGGGCGATGCCGACAGCTTGGGAGACGGTGCCATCGATACCCGCGGCACCGCGGGCGGCGTAGGTGTCCACGCCGTCGAACGGCATGCCGACAAAGGAGGCATCGCGCACCGGGTTCGACGCGCCGAGCACCATCGTGTCGCCCACCGCGAGGGTGTCGCACACGGCGGCGGCGACGTGCAGGCCGGTGAAGCCGAACTGCTCCTCGGCGAGGGCTTGGCGCACGGTGTCGGCGCCGACCTCGCCGGCTGCCTCACAGATCTTGATCCAGGTATCCGTCGGCTGGCCCGTGGCGTTGACGCGCGAGCCGCGCAGATCCGGCTGGCCGGTAAACGTGTCCGTGCGCGACAGGCCAATGACTGTGATGTCCGGATCCGCCAGCAGCGCCATGACGTCGCGGTGCAGCGTCGGGTGCCCCACCACAACGACCTGTTCCGGCTTGGTGGACGCGGCGAAGTCACCCCCGTCGTGGGAGATGGCCACCTCCGACTGCGCGAAGAACCGCGCAGCCAACGGGTGGACCTGGTGGAACGGGGTCGGCGCCGTCGGCTCAGCGATGGTGGGCACGTGTTCCAGGCCGGGTACTTCCCAGGCCTCGTCGCCGGCGATGACCAGCGTGTCGCGGGTCAGGTCGATGTCCACGACTCCATGGTCGACGAACCCGGCGCCCGAGCCTGCGAGCGCACCGCGTGCGAGGACGCCCGGGCCGACCCGGCGCGGCTCGCCAACCGGCTCCAGCAGCGCGTCCGGCACGAGCGGGGTGTCCAGCGCAACGTTGATGTGTACTTGGCCGGCGTCGAACGAGATCGCTTCCGCCGCCGCCTCGTCCGCCACCTGTTGGGTCTCGGCGTAGCGGCCGAAGATGCCCTGCTGCCAAATGGTCTGGCTGGCACCGGTGCCCACGAGGCGCTCCGGGCGGTCGGCGCTGATCACGGCAAGCGGCGTGTGCGACATATGCGCCTCGATCATCGCCGGGTACGCGTTTGCCACCGCCGTGCCCGAGGTCATCACCACGCCAACGTGTCGGCGCTGCACGCGTGCGAGGCCGAGGGCGGTGAAGGCGGCGGAGCGTTCGTCGATACGCATATGCACCGTGATGTCGCGACGCGCGAGCAGCGCGTACGCCAGCGGCGAGTTGCGCGAACCCGGGCTCATCACCACATCAGTGCAATGCTTTGCGACGACCCCCGCCACCGCCGTAGCCAATTCCATAGCCGTTGCCATCTACCTACTGCTCCTGGAGAAACTGGTCCGCGCCGTCGCGGATCTGGTCGAGAATATCGCGGGCACTGTCCCGAACATCGCGCGGGATCTCAACATCATCCGGCAGCGGCTCCGGCGGCAACATCGAGGTTGCTTCCTCGCGGTCGCGGAAGATCGACGGGAACTTCGTCGTCGTCGTAGTCGTGGTCTCCGTCGCGGTGGTCGTCTGGGTGACCGTCTCCGTCAACGGCTGCTTTTTGGCATCCGCTGCCGCCCCTTGCCACAGGAAAAACAGCACCACAGCTGCAATGAACGCCAACGCTGCGAACACACCCAGCGCAATCGACGCGGCACTCGAGCCCTTCTGCGGCTCCGGCTGGTACGGCTCCTGATACTGGGGCTCGTACTGGGGCTCGTACTGCTGGTATTGCGGCTGGTAGTACTGATCGTCGTACTGGGCCTGTTGTTCGGACTGGTCCGGGAAGTACTGCCTCGGGCGCGGGCGCTGCGGCTCGTCGCCTGGACGGCCGTACTGTCTCGTCTCGTTATCCATGGCAAATAGACTAGCGCCCCGGCAGGAGAACTGCCGGGGCGCGTCGTCGATAAGCAGAATGCTCCTAGAGCACCAGCCCAAACACAGGTACTGCGATGAAGTACGTAGCCAGGGAGATGAGCACCAACGCAATCGCGTTGAGCCACACACCACCCTTGATCATCTCGCCCATGGTGACGTAACCGGACGAGTAAGCGATCGCGTTCGGCGGAGTTGCCACCGGCAGCATGAACGCACACGTTGCAGACAGCGCAACAGGGATAGCCAGCAGCAGAACGTTCATCTCGGTCGCCTCGGTCAGGCCGATACCAACGGCCACACCACCCATGATCGGCAGGAAGGTCGCAGCCGTTGCGGTGTTGGAGGTCAGCTCCGTCAGCAGCAGCACCAGCGCGGCGATGGCGAAGATGAGCAGGAACATCGGCAGCACCGCCAGCCCCTTCGCCTTCTCACCGATCCACAGGGACAGGCCGGTTGCGGTAAACATGGCCGACAGGGACAGACCGCCACCGAAGAGCATCAGCACGTCCCACGGCATCTCATTCGCCGTCTTCCAATCCAGCAGACGCTTACCGTCAGAGGTACCCGGGATGATGAACATGAGCATGCCGGCGATGATGCCGACGATCGCGTCGTCGTACGGGAAATCCCAACCGAAGTGATTGCGGCCCAGCGGGATGAAAATCCAGGCAAGCGCGGCGACGAGGAAGATCACACCAACAGCAACCTGCGGGAAGGTCCAGGCACCGAGCTTCTTAATCTCATCGTCGATCAGCTCCTTGCCGCCCGGAATGGTGTCAACCTCCGGCTTGAACACCGTGATCAGCAACCACCAAGCAATGAAGGTGAACACAACCGCGACCGGCAGGCCGACCAGCATCCACTGACCGAAACCGATAACGATGCCGTGGGCCTCCTCCATGTAGCCCTTCAGCAGCGCGTTCGGCGGAGTACCGATCAGCGTTGCCAGGGAGCCAATGGAAGCCGAGTACGCGATAGCAAGCATGAGCGCGGTAGCGAACTTCTTCTGGTTCTTCATGCCACCAACCGTGTCCGCGGTCAGCATGAGCACCGACGTACCAATCGGCAGCATCACCACAGCAGTCGCGGTGTTAGACACCCACATGGACATAAAGCCGGTGGCCAGCATGAAGCCCAAAATGATGCGCTTCGGCGAAGTACCGACAATCTTGACCACCATCAGAGCCAGACGGCGGTGCAGGTTCCAACGCTGCAGACCCAGCGCCATGAGGAAGCCACCCATAAACAGGAAGATCGTCGCCGAAGCGTACGGCGAGGACACTTCCTTAAACGGGGCCACACCTGCGATCGGGAACACCGCAATAGGCATCAGGGCGGTGGCGGCCAGCGGGATGGCCTCCGTCATCCACCACGCACCCATCAACACAGTGGTGGCAGCGACGATGCGCATGGTGTCCGCGGAGTACTCCACCCCCTCCTTCGCACCGGAGGACTGCAACACCGTCTCAGCAGCGTTGGCAGGGAACAAGAAATACACCAAAACAGCCAGCACCACACCGGTGATCAGGCCGATAAGTTGGCGGCGCCACTCGCCAGGTTCGGGCGCTTTTGCCAGGTCGCCTTCTGAAAGCGAGGCAGATTCGTGCATCACGGGAGTCGACATGGGCGAAAGATTAGCCGACTGCCCCCGGATCCCACACGCGAATGCGATAAGAAATCGGACAATTACACCCGGAAAGAGGGATCCTGCTCCAGCACAGCCATGCACGCACGGACCCTGGCGAACCACCAATCCCTGCGCTCACCTGGGGCGCGAAGCCCGTGGAGGCGTTCCGGATCGGGGGTAGTGCGGGTGATAGCAAGTTCGCCGTTTTCCATGACGCGGGGCTCCGCAACGTCCTCCACGAACAGGCGCTGGGTTGCCAGCCCCGCCGCACGCGAACCGGTGAGCTTCGCCGCGATCAACCCCGCATCCATGCCGACGGCAGTATCCAAAGCGCTAGCGACAGTGACATCGAGGTGCAGGTCGCGCGCGATGGTGACCAGGTTGGCCACTCCCCCAAGCGGAGCCGCCTTGCACACCGCCACGTCCGCCGCGTTCAGTTCAGCCACGCGGTACGGGTCGGCAGCACGCCTAATCGACTCGTCCGCAGCAATCGGGGTGCTGGTGCGGCGGCGCACCTCCGCAAGTTCCTCAACCGTGGCGCACGGCTGCTCGATGTACTCCAACTCGCCGAGCTTCTCCGCCGCTTCGACGGCTTGGTCGACGGTCCAGCCACGGTTGGCGTCGACACGCAAACGCGCGTCGGGGCGGAGGCGACGGACGGCGGTGACGCGCCGGATGTCGTCGTCAAGCGACTGCGAAGGCTCGGCGACCTTGATCTTGAACGTGTTTACCCCCGGGTAGCGCGCGAGCACAGGCTCGACGTCCTCGACCGCGGGGATGGTGCCGTTAACCTCCACAGTGCCGTGGGCTTCGGGCAGGCCGGTGAACGCCGCCTCCAGCCCCGCGCGCAGCCAGGCGGCGGACTCCTCGGGGGCGTACTCAGTGAATGGGGAGAACTCTCCCCAGCCGGCGGGGCCGTCGATAAGCAAGGCCTCACGCGTGGTGATGCCGCGGAACTTCACAGCCATGGGCAGCGCGACAACGTGGGCGCGCTCGAGGATCTCGTCAACGGATGGGGTCATGGGTGCTTTATACCTCTTTATAGGTTGGGGTAGTTATAAAGAGGTATAAAACGTCAGCCACGAGCCTCACGCTCCTGCCCGCCCCGCTCGTTTCTCACGAATTCGGCGAACCCCGGAACAGTGAACCTCAAGTAGCCGAAACCACTTTCCTCGATTAATCCCTTGTCAAGCAAAGATCTACGGACCATGCTGATTCCGGTTGTAGGTCGGCCCATTCTCTCGGCGATATCGCCTCGCTTCACCTGTGGCTCTAGATCCTCAGCCATTGCGCTAATGAATTCCCTCTCCACGTCGGTAGCTTTGTGCCACCGGGAGCGGAACATGGTCAACTGAGTTTCTTGGAATCGATCCGCTACATGTTTGAGGTTTGCTAGGCCAATAAAAGTGCCAGGATCCGGAAAATCGGCCGCTTGCCACACCAGATCGCCTACAACCTGAATGAAATACGGGTAGCCGCCTGCTAAACGGACAGCTTCCTGGAGCGTGGCCGGAGACCAATTCACGCCCTTCTTCTTCGCCGGTTGTACTAATGCTTCCTCAGCGTGTTCTCGGTCCAGAGATTCAAGATGCACATAACTAAAGCGCTCTGCAAAACTCACAGCATCGGTAATCACATCCTGACTATGACTGAGCCCAGCTGCAAAGATGGCGAGAGGGAGCTCAGCATTTTCTGCCTGCATCTGCTGCCACGCGTACGCAAGCGAGCGCAGGCCATCTGCATCAGCCGACTGAATCTCGTCAATACAAACAACCATTCCACTAGCCCTGCCCCGGATCGTTTCCGCTGCATCAACAAGCGCGCGCTGCATTTGGTCTCCATATCCCGACGCATCTGGCCTCGGGCCTTCAACTGGTTGAGATCCTCCAACCGAAACACCAAACGCTTCAACCCGTAGCGACGACAACAGCCCGAGCAGCCTTTCTCCAGCCTCATCCTTCCAGCTGCGAGCAATCTCGCCGATTTTGTCCAAAAGGGCATTGAAAAGTGGCCGGTCCCCCGCTGTAATCCAGGCGGTTTCAAAGCCTTCAGCCTTAGCTTCTGCTTCAATTGCTCGAAGCAAGCTGGTCTTTCCTATGCCGCGAGGTCCCACGTAAACCTTCACCTGCCCCATCAGCCCAGGATCATGAGCCATAAAGAAAAGCTCGCGCTTCGCCTCCCTAAGAACTTGGTCTCTGCCATAAATGGTGGAGGCCACCACGCCAGGTGTGTACGGACTGCGCTGAACCATAGCCTCTTTATACCTCTTTATAGGTTGGGCTAGTTATAAAGAGCTATAAAGCGGACGCGTGAGTACGATTACCCCCATGCAGTACTCCACCGCCCAGCCCTTCGACCCCAGCCAGTGGCGCGAGGTCGAAGGCTTCAACTTCACCGACATCACTTACCACCGCCACGTCGGCAACACGCGCGCCGACGGCACCGTCCGCATCGCCTTCGACCGCCCCGAGGTGCGCAACGCGTTTCGCCCCCACACCGTCGACGAGCTCTACCAAGCCCTGGATCACGCCCGGCGCGACCCTTCTGTGGGCGTGGTGCTGCTGACCGGCAACGGGCCTTCGCAGAAGGATGGCGGCTGGGCGTTCTGCTCCGGCGGCGACCAACGCATCCGCGGCCGCTCCGGCTACCAGTACGCCGGCGGCGACACCGCCGAAACCGTCGATGAGGCGCGCGTGAAGGCCGAGGGCGGACGTCTTCATATTTTGGAGGTCCAGCGCCTGATCCGCACCATGCCCAAGGTGGTCATCGCCGTGGTCAACGGTTGGGCAGCCGGCGGCGGACACTCACTCCACGTCGTATGCGACCTCACCATCGCCTCACGCGAGGAAGCCCGGTTCAAGCAGACCGACGCGGACGTGGGCTCCTTCGACGCCGGCTACGGCTCCGCCTACCTAGCCAAGATGGTCGGCCAGAAGTTCGCCCGCGAAATCTTCTTCCTCGGCCGCACCTACTCAGCCGAGGAGATGCAGCGCATGGGCGCGGTCAACATCGTTGCCTCGCATGCTTCATTGGAAGAAGAGGCGATCCAGGTCGCCCGCGAAATCAACGGCAAGTCCCCCACCGCGCAGCGCATGCTCAAATTCGCCTTCAACCTTGTCGACGACGGCCTCATGGGCCAACAAGTCTTCGCCGGCGAAGCCACCCGCCTGGCCTACATGACCGACGAAGCCGTCGAAGGCCGCGACTCGTTTTTGGAGAAACGCCCGCCACGCTGGGACGACTTCCCCTTCTACTACTAGGTTTCTTGGGGGTACGGCGGTACTTTGCCGGGCTGGCGGCTCGGCGGCCCTGCGGCCCCCACCCAAAATAGTTCCCCGCTCGGGAACTATTTCGGGTTTTTGGCTCCACCGCGGCGGCGTTCTCCCAGGTCGGCTGTCTTGGGAGGCAAGAAAGTTCCACATCCCGGCCCAACCACGGGAACTATTTTCGCCGGCCCCCTCTTCCACTGACAGATTCTGCAGAATCTGTCAGGGGCGATTTCTGACCAGGCGCGATGCCGGCGACTGACAGATTCCGCCGTGATCTGTCAGGAACGCGCCGCCACGCTTGCCTCAGCCAACCTCAACTAAGCCAAGCTCAGCCTCGTCTCCGGAGACTCCGACCCGCTCGTCAGCAGCCAGGGGAACAGGTTCTTTTTCGGGCGTCGTAAATGCCGTGCGGCGGCGGGCCAGCAACCGATCGGCAACAAGCATCGCGGCGAAGGTAAGGCCGAGTAGCGGCAGAAACAGGCCGACCGGGATCGCTACGACGGCGAGGATGGCCCAGTCGCGGCCGGTGAGATCAGCCTGACCTGGGACGCCGGCGATGGCGTTCTTTGTTGGGCGGCGTCGCCACCAGAGGATGTAGCCCATCACGACCATGGCGCAGATCGCGAGCGCGCAGATAGCGAGCAGGATCTGCAGAGGCAGGCCGAACATGATGCCCATGTGCAGGTAGATGCCCCAGCTGGTCAGTTTTGAGAACAGTGGCAGTTCAGAGAATGGGAGCTTGTCTACAAGGTCACCGTTTTGGCCGTTCACGCTCACGGCGTCGGAGGTGGTGCGCCACGGCACCCAGCGCTCGCTGGCCTGCCACGCCTCGTCGGTGTTCTTGGGGACGAAGAGGCGCACTGATCCGGTGAGGCCTTCGGCGCGGGCGGTTTCGAGGACGGTGGCGGCTTGGTCGGCCACCTCGTCCTTGGTCAGGCCATCGGCTCCGTGTGCGCTGGCGGGGTGGTGGTCGGCGTGCTCGTCGGCTGGGGCGGCTTCCGCGTCGGCGACCAGGGAGGTTTCGATCGGTTCTGCTTTGCCGCCCAACCAGGTGATTGTGCGGTCGACGTTTTCGCCGGCGAATACGGACCAGGTGATGCCTGTGGCGGACAGTCCCAGCATGGCCACGAGCAGCCAGGTTCCGGCTACGCCGTGCAAGTTCAGCACTTTACGACGACGCCCCGTCGCATTCTCCAACCCAACCAGGGCTCGCTTCCGGGCCATCCGCCACCACAGGTACAGGCCGCCCAGGGCGACGACCCACAGCCAGCTGGCTGCCACCTCTGCGTAAAGCTCGCCGACCTCGCCGAGGTGGAGGCTCTTGTGTAGCGACGAGATCCAGTAGCGCAGCGGGAGTTCGCCGAGGCCGGAGTAGGTTGGCTCGTCGCCAATGACGTCACCGGTGTGGGGGTTGACGAAGATGCTGCGGAGTTGGTTTGTTTCGGTGAGGGATTCGTCGATAAGCAAAACGCGCGTTGCTTCATCGGGTGTCGACGACGGCCACACCTGCGCCACATCCATGTCCGGGTGTGTGTCCTGCGCAGCCCTGATTTGGCTGGCCAGCGGGGCGTTGGTGTCGGAGGCGGGAACGGTCAGCACGTCTTTGTAGACGACGTTTTCGAGCGACGGAGCGACCGCGTAGAGAGCGCCACTTAGCGCGGCGACAAAGATGAACGGGGCAATGAACAGGCCCGCGTAAAAATGGATTCTTCTGGTCAGCGCGGGCAGGCCGCTGCGCCGTTGAACAGTACTGGACACACATACACCTTTCGGTTGATACAGGGACGCATTTTTAGTCGGATGCGTTGGCCCGCCAGTTCCCAACAGATGTCGATTTTCCAAAGCGCCTGGCAGATCCTGTCCTGATCTGTCGGATAGCCCAAAAGACGATATCGGGTTTTAGCACCTTGCCGACGCCGTTTCCCCAAGTCGTGCTCCGGCGAGAATGCCAAATCCCGATATCGTCTTTTGGGCTTTCGGTAGCGTGGTGCCATGAAACGTCACGTACCGATCCTCGCCACCACTCTCCTGCTGGCTGCCTGCGGCACGGAGACCGAACCAACCCAAACGCCTGCACCGGAAACAACGACGGTCGTTTCTCACGAGACGGTCAGCGCACCGACTAGCGCACCGGCCAACGAAACGTCAACCGACGCGACCACGGCGTCAGCGACACCGACCGCTTCGATCCGTGACCTGTACGCGGAAGCGATCGCAGACCCGGCGCGCTTCTTCGCGGACCTCGCGGACCTCGACGGCACGTTCACCTACGACGTTTTGGACATCAACGGCGATCTCGAACCCGAACTGCTGCTCCGCGCAGGCGTCAGCGCAGCCCCAGACGCAGCCCCAGACGCAGGCGCGGCCAACGGCAACCCATCGCCGGTGCGCGTGCTGCGGGCCCAGAACGGCGAGGTCACCTGGACGAAGGACTACCTCGTCGACTCGGACGAGCCCTACCCGACAGTGTTCACCAACGGCACGCAGCCGGGCTTGGACCAGTACGAAACGGACGGTCCCCGCCTCAACGTGACACACTTCGAACTGCGGGGTCAGCGTCTGGAAAAGGTGTGGGGCCCGGAGGAGACGGTCGTCGGCAATCCGCTCAGCGATGTCACACGGATCACCTGGCACCCGACGACGGACGCGGCGGCGCTGGACAAGATCGGCAACGCAACACTGCGTGGTCCGTTGGAGGGCACGATGGGGCAGGTGTCCAAGGTGGAGCACCTGCAGGGTGAGCAGTTCCGCGTCCGGTTCGAGCCGACCGCCGACGGCATCGCGGTGACGTACCCGGACCTTGGCTGCGCGGGCCACCTCGCGAAAACCGAGGATGGCTTCCGCGAGACGATCACCGAGGGCACCTGCGATAACGGCGGCACGTGGCATTTGCTTATCGACGACAACCACGCCCACGCCTTCTACAACTCCCCCGATGGTCGCTACACGGCAGATGGACGCCTGACCCCGGCGGGTTAGCGTCGCACTGGGCGCATGCCGCGCAGCACCCGCATCAGCGCCGCGACAACGACTGCCAGCAGCGCTAACCCCACCGCAGCCGCAATCCACACGCGTGCACCGGTGGCGGTGATTGGCCATGCGGGGACGGCGAGGATCCATAGTGCGGACTGTGCGAGGACGTCGCCGCCGATCGTGGCGGAGACGATCGTGACCAGGATCGTCGTGGCCAGCGTCCACGCCACGCCGAAGCGGACGGTGATGGCAAGTGCGGTGAGGGCCAATACGCTGCCTGCGAGGAACGCGAGGAGTCCGAAGCGTGCGTCGCCAACCACGGCCGCTCCGAACGCGCACACGAGGGCGACGACTCCAACGCACCAAGTGGCCAATGCGGCGCGGACGTGTGGGTGTTCGACCTGCATGAGCGCCCAGGCGGGACGCAGTTTCGGCCACACGAGGGTGGGCAGCACGCCGGCCCCAACCGGCAGGATGGCGTAGGCGAACAGCGCCTCGCGCACGTCCACCGGGTATGCCAGCGAGAACAGCAGCACCAGGGCGGTGAGCAGGAGCAAGACGCTTATCGACGACACCCTCGCCGCCATCGCAACCCCCTTCACCGCAGCCACGTATCCGGTGGTTTCGGGGCGCGGCGTTGCCGGCCCTGCGGCCAGCGGTGCGGTGACGTGGTGGACTCGGCGGCGGCGCAGTATGGGTCGGGTGCGCGGTGGTACGAGGGCGGCCACTACAAAGCCAATTGCTGCGAGTAGCAGTGTGAGGGTGAGGGCGGGAATGGGAGATTCCCCCGCCATGGGGTCGGTGGCGTCGAGGGGTAGCAGGTTGAAGTGCAGGCCCATGGTCGGTAGCGCCAGCCGGGTTGGCCAGGCGCCGGGGTTTATCCACCACCAGTCGCGTTCGGCGAAGTAGCCAAGCCCGATGGTGAAGAAAAAGCCGAGGATGATGGTCGGCAGCATCCCAATGCGTCGCGTGGCAGCGGCGGCGAGGCCTGCGGGGCCGAGCATGCCCAGCCACACAAACAGGCCGACGAGTGCAATCGAGGCCGTGTTGTCCAGGTTGAATACGAGGCCGGCGGCAAACGGCACGACAAAGTCGAAGGCGACGAACGCGGCCAGCGCCAGCCACACCACGACGATGCGGGCGGCGCGGGTGCGCATGGGTGAAACCGGCCGCCACAATGTGCCGCCGCCGCGGGCGTCACGCTCGCGGGTCTCGGCCAAACCGGCGAACAGTGCGGCGGCGGGAGCAGCCATGCCGGTGACTAACAGGCCTTGCGGGTAGAGCAGGTTCGTCGCGGTTTCGACGTTTCCGGCCAGGGCGAACAACGTCAGCAGCACGCCGACCAGCAGGCCTGCTCCGGCGAGCCACCACAGCATGGAGCCGCGCGCACGGATCCATTCGGCGTGTAGGAGGTTCATCGGTCACCACCGGAGGTGAGCCGGAAGAACGACTCTTCTAGGTTGGGGCCGAGTTCCGCGAGCTCGCCTGCGAAGCGGACGCCGCCGCCTGCGATCACGGTGGCGTCATCGGCCATGTGGAGTACTTCGCCGAGTTGGTGGGAACTGACCAGGACGGTGCGTCCAGCTCGCGCGTATTCGCGGAGGTAGTCGCGCAGGTGGGCAATGCCTTCAGGGTCGAGGCCGTTTTGTGGTTCGTCGAGAATAAGCACCTCTGGCTCGCCGAGCAGCGCTTGGGCGAGCGCAAGGCGGCCTTTCATGCCGGTGGAGAAACTGCCGGCTTTCTTCTTGCCCGCGGTTTGGAGACCGACCAGTTCGAGGACTCGGTCGGCTTCGCTGTCGGGAAGGCCCAGCAGCGTGGTGTGGACGCGGAGGTTGTTGCGGGCGCTGAGGTGGCTGTAAAAGGCGGGGTCGTTGATGGAGGCGCCGACATGGCGCAGTGCCGAGCTGTCAAACGGCTGCCCCATCAGTGTCACCTCGCCGGCATCGGGTTCGATCAGGCCGAGCAGCACCGACATCAGGGTCGATTTACCCGCGCCGTTGGGGCCGAGCAGTGCGTGGACTCGGCCCGGGGTGGTGGTCAACGACACGTCGCGAAGTACATGGTGGTCCCCGAAGGACACGACCACGCCGCGGCAAGCAAGTTGGGTATCAGTCATGGCATTCATGGTCGTCGCCGAACAAGGCGACCACATCGGCCGACGGGACCACACTGCCTCCTCCTCTAGGAGGAGATCCCGGCGCGCTGGGCGATCAAGGCGAGCGCCACCCTGTCGCGCGCGCCAAGTTTGGAAAGCAGGTTGGACACGTGCGTTTTCACCGTGGTCTCTGCAATAAACAGCGTGGCGGCGATTTCTGCGTTCGTCGCGCCGCGGCCAATCTCCGCGAGCACGTCGCGTTCGCGTTGCGTCAGCCCCTCCAGCGCAGCTGCTGATTCTGAGGTGGCTCCCCCGTCGCGGACCCACTCCATCACGCGACCGGTGACTCCGGGGGCCAGGACCGATTCGCCGCGGGCGACGGCGCGTACGGCGTTGGCCAGGACGTCGGGTTCAGCGTCTTTGAGGAGAAAGCCGTGCACGCCGGCGTCGATAGCTGCATGGATCAAGGTGTCGTCGTCGAAGGTGGTCAGCATGATCACGCGTGGGCCCATCTCCATGATCGCGCGAGCGGCGGTGATGCCGTCGAGCACCGGCATGCGGATGTCCAGCACCGCCACGTCGATGCGGTGGGCGCGGGTTTTCTCCACGGCTTCGGCGCCGTCGGCGGCGGTGGCGACGACGGTGATGTCGTCCTGGGCGTCCAAGATGGTGCGGAGGGCGCTGAGGAGGAGCGGTTGGTCGTCGGCAAGAAGCAGGCGGATCATGCTGCCAACTCCGCCCGCACGGTAAACGTCTCCCCTGACTGCCATGTCTTCAGCGTGCCACCGGCGCTCGCCGCGCGTTCACGCAGCCCCTCCAGCCCGACGCCGGTGCCTGGTTGGGGTCGAATCTGGCCGGTAGAAACGACTTCTACCACCACGGTCTCGCCCGGTGCGACCCGAACCGTCACAGTGGGATCGACTTGGTGGCGCGCCGCGTTTGCCAGTGCCTCAGCCACGATGCGATAGGTAGCAAGCGAGGTCACCGGGGAGACATCCACTGCTGGTGCTTCCAGCGATACTTCCACGCCGGCGTCGCGGTAGCGCTGCACCAACGACGGCAGGTCAGGGATCCCCGCCGCCGGGGAAAACGCATGGTCGCTCTCGCGCAAACCGCGCACAAGCAGGCGAATCTCCGACAACGACTGCCCTGCGGCCTCGTTGATCTGCTGCAGCGCCTCCCGCTCCTGCCCCACCGCCAAACCAGCATTGGCCTGCGCTTTGATCAGGGTCAGGGAGTGGCCGAGCAGATCGTGAATATCGCGGGCAATGGCGCGGCGTTCCTCCTCGCGCGCCGCTGCGAGGCGCTGCTCTTTCGCGTGTGCTTCTCGACGACGCACCTCATCCTCAGCCGCCACATTCGCCCCCAGGAGATACCCCACCGCACTCGCACCCCAGTGCAGCGCAAGCGTGATCCCGAGATCGACCCCGTGCCGGTAGAACAACACAAAGTTGTCGTCCCACGTCCACATGAACGGTGACAGCAGCGCCCACCCGCACGCGGCGGCGAGGACAACTAGCGCGAAGCGTTTCCCTGTAAACCGCCCGGCGATAAAGGTGGCCACCGGGACCGCCAACACCCACGGCGAAAAGCCAAGGTTTACCGGCGCGGCCAGCCACATCGTCGACCAGGCAACATTCAGCGCGATAAGCGCAACCGAGGAGAACTTCGGCTTGCTCGTGAGCACCACGCACACCGCGACAAAGCCCCACGACAGCACGGCCTGGCCCCAACCTGCCGCGTCTATGGGTTGGGTAAACGCACTCGCGGTGTACACCGCCGCCAAAATGGCGACAGCGACCGCGAGCACAAGGTCACCCGGTTTGTAGCGCATGGGCGTAAGCCTATCGACGACACCGGGCCCGCACCTCCTCCCCGAGGAGGAGATCTACTTGTTCAGGCCGGGGATCTGCGGCAGGTCCGGCACGTTGAAGCCGGCGGTCTTCAGCAGAGCGAACAGAGCGCCCAGTGCGGTGAGCACGGCGGCGATGATGCCGATGATCTCTGCAAGCTTCGCGTCGAAGGTCTTCGGTGGTTCCGGCGCAGGGGTGCCCGGAGTCGGCGCCGGCTTATCCGGGTCGGCTGGCTTGCCGGGCAGCGTGTTCTTCAGCTCCGGTGCAGCGGGCAGTTCCGCGTTCTGCATGCTGAAGAGCAGCGGCGGATTGTCGTCGCACTTCTTTGCCCTGCTCAGCGGGTGGTAGTAGCGGGACTCGAGCGAGTCGAAGGCTTGACCGAAGTAGGTCTTGGACATGTTGGCGGCGAACGCGTTGCGCTGCCACTCGGGCATGTGCTTGAGGAAGCGGGCGGTGTTCGCGCCGGTGCGGCCGAACTCGTAGTCCGGGCCAAGGTCGTTTACTTCTGGCACGGAGCCGTCGATGCCGATGTACCAGCCAGCCGAGCCCTTCAACGCCTTGCCTGCTGGTGAGAGCGGGATCTGGGAGCCCTGCTTCATGTCCAGGTAAAAGTCGGCGTCAGTGGAGGTCAGGCCCAGTTCTGCCAGTTTGGCCTTGGTGGCGGCGCGGGCGGCGTCGTATTCGGGCTGGGCTCCGGGTTCCTCGCCTGCCAGGCGGATTTCCTGGACGGTGATGATGGCCGGTTGGGTGAGGTGGTCGTCGCCAAGCGGTTTGAGCCCCTCGAAAGTTGCCTCGAATGCTTCGGCGACGGCGGTGGCGTACATGCCGTGGGTGAGGGTTTTCGCGATGCGCTCGGCTTGCCAGGCGGGGCCGCGCTCGGCGTCGTTGAGGGTGACGCGGCACTGGCCTTGCTCGGTGGGCGTGAGCGTGGCGGCGTGGGTCGTAGGGACAGTGACGGTGAAGGCGGTCGCCGCGGCGACGGCCGATGCGATGAACTTCTTCATGCTTGTTCTATCGGTGGGCTCGCAAACAGGTGTTACACGTCACGGCCTTCGCGGCGCGCGAAATCCCACCGGCTACGCTCGTACGCTGTGACCAACCTGCTCGAACTTCTGCCCGTCGATCCCGCGAATCCGCTGGCTATCATGCCCGCGCTCGAGGAGGCGTTGACCGGCCAGCGCGCGCTATTGCCGGTGCCGACGAACGACCCGGCGCGCACGAACCTGCTGCGCAACACGTTGGAGCCCGGCGCGCCTATCGACGACGACATCGCCCTCGTCGTCTCCACCTCCGGGTCCACGGGCAAGCCGAAGGGCGCGATGCTGACCCCGGCGAACCTGATCTCGAGCGCCGACGCGACCCACCAGGCGTTGGGTGGCGAAGGCCAGTGGCTGCTGGCCATGCCGGCGGCGTACATCGCGGGCCTGCAGGTGCTGGTGCGCAGCATGGTCGCAGGCGTGGAGCCGGCGTTTGTGGACCTCACGAACGGTTTCGACGTCGCCGAGTTCGCCCACCACGCCCACGACCTGGCCAGCACCGGCGAGCGCACCTACACCTCGCTGACGCCGATGCAGTTAGCCAAGGCGACCTCGACGCTCAAGGGCATCGACGCGTTACGGACCTTCTCCGCGGTGCTGGTCGGCGGGGCGGCGACCAACCCGCGCCTGCTCGAGTCGGCAAAGAAACTGCGCATCAACGTGGTCACCACCTACGGCTCGTCGGAGACCTCCGGCGGCTGCGTCTACGACGGCGTGCCCATCGCCGGCGCCCGCGTGAAAATCATCGACGGCCGCATCCACCTCGGCGGGCCGATGGTCGCGCGCGGCTACCGCAACGTCGACTCGCTACCGCTCGCCGACGACTTAAAGGACGGCTGGTTCCGCACCTCCGACGCGGGCTCACTTATCGACGACCACCTCACCGTCCACGGACGCATCGACAACATCATCGACTCCGGCGGCCTCAAACTCCACCCCGAAGTGCTGGAGACGTTCCTGCTCAAGGTGGATGGGGTGACGGGTGCGTGTGTCGTCGGCAAGCAAGATGCGCGCTTCGGCGAACGCATCTGCGCTGCGTACACCGGGTCTGCGAGCGTGGCGGACATCATGGACGCGTTTGCGGACGCCGAGGACACCGGTGAAATCGCACGCTGGCAAGTACCGAAGGAACTCAAGGTTGTGCCGGCGCTGCCCCAGTTGGGTCCGGGCAAGGTCGACCGGGCTGCGGTGCGGGAGCTGTTCTAGCGGTTAGGCAGACTGGTCGCGGGGCTGAATGATCGGCCCGGGTGGCTCGTCAGGGGTGCCGTAGTTTGCAACCCAAAGCAGAAACGGCGACAACTCGCCGTCGCTTCTTCCCTGCTCAATCTGTTTGACCAGAAATCGCGCAGCGGCAATCTCTCCCATATGTGGCGGCCGCGAAATGCTCACACCGTCGAGAGATTTCAACTCCTCGTACCTAGGTCTCATCGTGCGCACTCCTTTCCGCAATGGGATCAATTTGGTTGAAAAGGCCACCTACAACAGCCTCTCCAATCCTGTTGACCATGCTAGCTTGCTCCGAATTGAGAAACCTATGCTCGCTGAGCTCATCAAGCACCGACGTGCCAATCGCTACCTCTAGTGGCTTCTCCGAAACACACAGCTCTGATGCCCACCTCAGGTCGTGATGCCATTCCTTGGCTGTGTCCTGCACACGCGTGTTCATCACTGTGTGGGAAACGCCTGCCCATGCAATGAGTGCCGCGCCAACCGGTCCGATGATCTTTGCAGAAAAGTCCAGTACAGGCACGGTCATATTTGGTGGCCCCAGGGCAAGCACAATTGCGTATCCCACTGACGTGGCAACAGCCAGCCCTGTAAGCAGCCACGGTAAGTAAATCGAGTTCTTCATATTGAGTTAGACGTGACGAAGCCGCCTACGGTTCCATCGCAGCAACCTCAACCTCAAATTCGTCGGCACGAAGTCCGGACTGAAACGCAATTGCTTCGCGTACCTCTGCCTCAGCCAGCTCTAGGTTCTGGGTTTGAGAGACCACGCCGAGCTCCTTGCATCCGAACACCCGACCGACTCCCCACCTGACCGCGTCGGCGCGTGCCTTAGGTTGATGGTGGCGTCGAAAATCGCGCTTACACAGTTCGGATATAAGGAGCAGGAATGGACCGGCAGCACGGGTTTGCGGTGGTCGATCTGGAGACGACGGGGTTGAGCAACCTCGATCGCATTGTGGAGATCGGCGTGGTGTTGCTGCGCCCCGACCTCACGGTGGAGGACACGTGGGAGACGTTGATCCAGCCGGAGCGTGACATTCCGAACAGTTACATCCATAAGATCACGGCGACGGACGTCGTGGATGCGCCGGTGTTCCGCGACGTCGCCGCGTATCTTGGTGCGCTGCTGAACGGCCGCACGTTGGTGGCGCATAACGCGTCGTTTGAGCGCCGCTTCCTTGCCAACGAGTTCGCACGCGCGGGCGCGGAGGATGGCATGTGCGAGTGGTTGGACACGATGCGTCTGACCAAGCAGCACCTTGGCGTGGGCAAACTCAGCGATGCGCTTGCTATCGCACAGATCCACAACCGTTTGGCGCACTCTGCGCTTGCGGACGCCCAGGCCACCGCCGATCTCCTCGCGTACCTGCACACGAACCACCGCGCGGATATCGCTCACTATCCGGCTGCGCTGTTCACCACGCCCGCGCCCGAGGTCCGCACGCTTCCCCGCGGCGGCGCCCCCTCCTGGGCGGGCCAGCTTTCGCGCACATTGCCGACGACCGGCACCAAGAATGAAGCCACCTACCGTGCCGAACTGACCCGCGCGCTTGTAGACCGCGAAATTTCCCGCACCGAAATGCGCCAACTCGAGTCCACCGCCATCGCCGCAGGCCTAAGCGCCGACGACGTCGAGGCGATCAACGAGGAGTTCACCCGCCAACTCGCCGTCGAAGCCTGGTCAGACGGCATAATCATCGACGAGGAACGCGCAACCCTGCTCAGCATTGCAGAAGCGCTCGGCGTTGATCCCGCTCTCGTGCATTCGCTTCTCGGCGACCCCCTCACCGGCCCAACCCCTTCCACCTTCACCCTGCACCCCGGCGATCGCGTCGCCTTCACCGGCGCCCTGACCATCCCGCGCGATACCTGGACCGAGCGTGCCGCCGCTGCCGGACTGGATGTCGGCGGCGTGACCAAGACCTGCGCCGTTCTCGTCGCAGCCAACCCGGATTCCATGAGCGGCAAGGCACAAAAAGCGCGCGAGAACGGTGTGCCCATCATCGGCGAAACCCGCTTCGCCCAACTGCTCAAAGCCATGGACGACACCGCCGAAGCCGCTGCGCCTGCGGGTTCCGGCGACGCTGCCGTTGCCGCTGCGCCTGTTGCCACTGCCTCCGTCGCTGCCGAGGCACCAGAGCAGTTCTCCTGGCTCACCCCAGACCAGGTCCGCACCACCGGCGCGTCGAGCGCACGCATCGCCGCCGCCTGGATTGCGCTGCACCCGGACCGTCCGCTTCACGAACTCGCCGACAACCTCAAACCCCACCACGTCCCAGAGGCAACCGGCGCGGGCATCGACCGCTACCTCGCCGTGTGGAGCCTCGAGCACCCAGAGATGCTGAGTGTCAGCGCCAACGACCTGCTGGACCTGCCCGGCGTCGGCCCGAAGCGCCGCAGCCAACTCGTGGAAATGGTTGTGGATCTCGCCGCCGACGGCGTTGAAGAACCTGCGTCCGCGCCAGCGCCACAGCTTGCTACTCCCCCGACGCCTCAAACCGCACCAGCGCAGGAGCCGAGACCGCAAACCTCCCCGGAGCCGCAGTACGCGCCGGAATCGCAGCAAGACCCTACCGAACTGTCCCCAGAAGAACTGCTTGCCGCAGCGCATGCCCCGCGCTACACGCCGGTTCTCACCACTCCGACGCAGTACAACGTCGCCCCAATGGAACCCGCCACCCCACCGAGGAAGCGCCCGAACCCATCCACGGTGTTCAAGTGGTCTGCGGGCATCGGCGTGCTGTGCTTCTTCCTGTTCGGTCTGTGCTTGGAAACCTTCGACCCAGAAGCCGAGTCCTTCATCGCCGGTGTGTTCGCTATGGGATTCCTCATGGGAGGGCTGACCGCTGCAATTTCTGGCGCGATGACACTGATTGGCAAGTTCCGGAATTAAAGGAGTCCACGCTGCCCCCTTATCGTTCCCAGGTAACAGCCTCGGCGAGCAGAAGGTCGGCAAGCTTGTTGTCGTGGAACCGGCTGTACATCGTGGAACCGCGACCCAAAGATGACAAATTGCGCGCGTCGATGGTTCTTCCTCGAGGTAACTGCAGGCAAAGCATACTAATCGACGTATCCGGTCAGTTTCAGCGAATGAGGCTCTACTCGAAGGAATCTCCGCCAAGAGTAGGACCACGGCAATGAATACCGCACGGAGTTGCACAGACCCCGTGTAATCGATGACTCATCAAAAATCCTGCCGGCGCTGTCGCAGTTGGGCCTGGGCAGGGTCGACCGGGCTGCGGTGCGGGAGCTGTTCTAGCCAGAGTGCTCGTCCTGACGTCCCAAACCGTATATATTACGTCATATATACGAGGAGGTGTTCATGACTGAGGCTGCAGCAGACTCCGTCGAAACCACGGTCTTCATGTCGGGCAACAGTCAAGCAATCCGAATTCCCAAGGACTTTCGTTTCGATTCTGAAACGGTTTGGCTGAAAAAGATTGGGGGCAAGCTTTACGTCTCTCCTGAGCCGCTCTCGGCTCTCGATGTGCTCGATGTGATCACTGCCGATTTACCGGATGGGTGGGCGGACGAGTTCGAAGAACCCTCTGATCTCCCCCTAGATCCGATCCCAACGTGGGATGAATGATGCGCTTCCTCCTAGACACAAATGTGTGGATCGATGCCCTTCGTCGCAGTAACGCCAATGTCCTCGAACGCATGCGCGTAACTCGAGCCGACGACATCGTGCTGTCTTCCATTGTCCTTGGAGAGCTGCGGGTTGGTGCGGGTAAGTCAACGTCGATTCGTCGGACCGATGCTGTCAAGCAACTCGAGCAGGCGTACCAGGTAGTCGGAACCGGAGCGTCCGAGGCAGCTCTTTACGCTGACATCCGTTTGGAGCTAGAGGCGATCGGACAGCCAATCGGTCCCAACGATTTGTGGATAGCAGCTCAGGCACGGGCAAACGACTGCGTTCTCGTTACCGCCAACACCCGGGAGTTCTCCCGTGTCCCATTGCTACAAATAGAGGACTGGCGGTTGTAGCGGCTCCATAGCGCCATCACTTATCGACGAACCCCGCTGCGCCCTGCCCCCAAGGAGCGACGATGCACCTGCAGACCGCACACCCGAGCACCGGCGTCCCCGCCTCGATACCGTGGCGATCTCGAGTGTAACGGCCTTGATCGATGTGATCTGGGAAAATAAACACCCCCTAAAGCGTAAGAATTGCACCTTAGGGGCAAAATGATGCACATGTCGTCATTCAGCGAAGTCCTCGATCAGCTCCGTGAGAACCAGCCCCAGGGCAAGTACGGGCTCGCGTTTGAGAAGTTGATGGTCAACTTCTTCAAAACCGATCCCGTACTCTCTGCGCAGTTCGATGAGGTTCAGCGTTGGGATAAGTGGCGCTACAACGGTGGCAAGGCCGATACGGGCATTGACTTGGTTGCGCGCCGCAAGGATGACGGTAAATGGGTGGCAATCCAGGCCAAGTTCTACAAGCCGACCACGAGCATCCAGAAGCAGCACATCGATTCGTTCTTCGAGGCCTCCGGCCGCTCGTTTGAGACTGAGTCGAGCGTCGAACACTTCGTTCACCGCTACATCATTTCGACGACCGATAAGTGGTCGAAAAATGCGGAGGACGCTCTAGAAAACCAGCAGATTCCCACAAGCCGTATCGGCTTTAATCAGATCGCAGAATCACCCGTGAACTGGGATGTTGTGTTCCCCGGCTCCGAGATGCAGGTTCGCCTCACCCGGCGCGAAACCTTCGAGCCGCGTCCGCACCAGCAGCAGGCGATCGAGAACGTCATGGCTGGGTTCAATACGCATGACCGCGGCAAGCTCATCATGGCCTGCGGCACAGGCAAGACGTTCACTGCGCTCCGCCTAGCTGAACAAGTTGCAAAGGACAAGGGGGGGGGTGTTCCTATATAGGTTGTCAACTCCTGG
>NZ_KV821361.1:0-256 GCF_001815635.1 Corynebacterium sp. HMSC075D04 | reverse complement strand
GGCATGAATTCGTTCGAGGTGTTAGTGCAGGCGATGTCGGCCGCAGCGTTAGAGACGCTGGCTGATTTCGACCTTGATGTTGCACTCGCCTCGGGCTTTGCACCGGATCGTGCGCGTGCCTGGTCGCGGCTGCGGGATGTGTACTTCGGGCGCACCAAGTTCACGCGCAAACAGAAGACAGCAAGTTCTTTAGCGCGAGGTTTCTCCCTCGACGAGCTGGCGCTGATCGAGCGGCGTATCGCACCGGTCAAGGATA
>NZ_KV821360.1:26197-28007 GCF_001815635.1 Corynebacterium sp. HMSC075D04 | reverse complement strand
AGCAAGCGTTACACCACACTAAGGGACGCAACCCGGTGAAGTTCCTCAAGGAGGGACAGACCTACTCAAAAGACTCCACCCCGATCGCCAAGCTGATGCTAGGGCTGTTGGGTTTTGTTCAGTTGGGTAAGGCCGTGAAAGAGCTGGATCAACACCGTGAAATAGTTGAAAAAAATAACCCCGCAGGTTTCCCTGCGGGGTGTCGTTGTTAGAACGGTGCTTCGTCGTTGTCGGCGTCAGCGCCAGCCAGGGCGGCGTTCGCCGCCTCGCCTCCGCGACGGGCTGCGCGCGCAGCGGACTCTTTCTTGGAGTCGATCAGCTGCACGGTGTCGATACGGGCGACCAGCGGGTAGTGCTTCACACCGTCCTTGTCGGTGTAGACGTCGGTCTTCAGCGAGTAGCTCACTGCGACACGGTCGCCGGACCCGATGCAGCCGAACACGCCGGGGTTCTTCGCGTCCTGGACGTAGCCGGTCAGCTCCACGATCTCGCTTTCCACCTTGCCGGTGGCCTTGTTCTTGAAGGTGTTGCGCGCATAGACGCTGAGCTTCACCGTCGCGCCGCCGTTTGCGTGCTCGAACAGCTTGGGTGCGCGAGCTGCGTTGCCGACGATGGTGCCGTTGTTGAAGGGGTTGGACATGATGGTTCTCCTTATGTGGGTGGGTGTGAATTGCCGTGCAATGTGGGTGTTGAAGCAGCTGCTTTGCTGCTGCGGGGGGTTGCGCTGTCGTTACAGCACTGCCCAGGGCAGCGGCGTGCCTGCCGCCTCTAGGTCGCGCAGTTCTTGTGCTGCGCCCGGATCGGCGTCCTCGCCGTCGATGCCGTCGGCGAGCTGGTAGAGCAGTTCCAGGTCGGTGTGGGTGATGTCGCGCATCACGTGCCTCCTTGTTCGGATTGATGGTCAATCCGTCTGTTGGAGACAGCTCTGCTGTCTAGGGGTCGCTCCCCTGCCTCGTTGAAGTGTCTGCTGTCGCAAGCCACGGCCGACGAGAAAAAAGAAACCCCGTTGCATCGCTGCAACGGGGTGTGTGGTGCTACTCGGTGAACAAGATCGTGCGGGTCTTCTCGGCGCCCTCGCGGACGAGTTCGACCATCCGCTCGCCTTGGCCGATGTCGGTCAGCTTCGCCACCAACGACGGGAAGTTCTCGTCTGGCCCGATCTCGGTGGCTCGGTGCGCAGCCACGCCAGCTAGTCCCGGCTGGCCTGTGGCGTGCGCAAGCACGGCAACCGTGGTGGTGAGCTGCGCGCGCATCCCTGGCCAGCTGGTCGGGACAGCACGCATAACCTGCTCCGCGAACCGTAGGCCCGCCTGCGGGTCATCGAGCAGCGCCGCGAGCAGCGCGTCTCGCAAGCGCGGCGTGGTGAAGCATTTCAGCGCCGATCGAACAGCGCGCGTGCTCGGCTGGGTTATTCCTGCCGCCGCCTGCTCGTATTCACGCTGCAGCACGTCGGAGAACATGGGCGGGATATACGCCAGCGCGTCTTCGATGATGTCGGCGTGCTCGGCAGCGTCGATGCCGTGATCGGTGCTGTTCAGGCGTGCCTCGATGTCGTCTTTGCTCGGCTCCGGCAGCTCGCCGGTGTGCTCTAGCATCTGCCGCAGCGCCGCCGATGCGGCGACCTCGCCGACAACGCCGTGGCGCGGCTCGTCGATGAGCGGATGCTGGTACACAGACCACCACGCAGCCCCGGTGACGATCTCGGGCACTTGCACCACCCCGAGCAGCGGCGGTAGGTGCACTGCCCCACTAGTGAGATACGTGGCCGTCTCGTCAAAGACCGGCTGCGCAATGTCATCGCTGATCATGT
>NZ_KV821360.1:0-26097 GCF_001815635.1 Corynebacterium sp. HMSC075D04 | reverse complement strand
CGAGGTGGTGGACCCACGCTGCGAACCGCTCGCGACTCTCGGTGAGCTTCTCCACGGCCTCGTCCAGATCGAACCGCGCGACCGGGCCGAGGCGGACGGTGTCGACGCCCTCGTCGTCGACGAAGAACGCGAGGATCAGCGAGTTGTTCGGGTAGAAGCCGAGGATGCCGGGGAGGTTCGCGAGGATCTCGCCGTGAGATGCAAGCGTGTGGGAATGAGTGGACATGGCAGTGCTCCTTTGCACGAATACGGGGTGAACGTGGTCAATCCCGTATTCAGTCCGGCTCTGCCGGTCGCAGGCGTATCCCCGCAGTGCAGTGCCTTTGTGCGCTCGGCGTCGCTAGCGCAGCCTGATGCTCGCTCGCTGGGTGCGAGCGCTAGCGACGCAGCATTGTTAGATCCCCGCGTCGCCGCTGGTTAAGCGTTACCTTTGGCGCGGTTGTGAGACTTGCACAGCAGTTCGCAGTTGCTTTCCTCGAACTGCCGACTCCCGTGGCGTTCCTTCGTTGCTGCCGCCCTAGCAATCACTAAGCAATGCACCGAAAACCTGCGCCGCGTCGTTGGAGCGTCGCAGTTCCGTTTGGTGCAGGATTTTGACCCTAGTGCACCAGCTAGTGCACCAAATGGCGATCCGATCACAAAATGAAGAAGGCCCCTACCAGCGTTTCCACTGGTAGGGGCCTTATCTTAGTAGCGGGGGCTGGATTCGAACCAACGACCTCTGGGTTATGAGCCCAGCGAGCTACCGAGCTGCTCCACCCCGCGTCGGGCGCAATATGTGATTTTCGCCTGTCGCCGTAACCAGCAACGTGGACTTACTATACATACACCGACAGAGAGCACCAAACCGCCTGTTCACGACGGTTTGGTGCGATCCAATTATCGGGGCTTCCCTACTACTGCCGCTACCGCTACTACTGCCGTTACTGCTGGGCAGCGAGCTGGCCGAGGATGCCGTAGATGTGCTTCGAGGCGCCCAGGGTCAGGCCGCCGTCGACAGCAATCTCTGCGCCGTTGATGTAGGACGCGTCGTCGGACGCGAGGAACAGCACCGTCTTCGCAACCTCCTCGGCGCGGCCCGGACGGTTCGCTGCTGCGAGCGGAAGCGGTGCACCCTCTACAAGGGAATCTGCCGTCATCGGGGTTGCAATTGCACCCGGGTGGACGGAGTTGATGCGGATGTTCTCGTCAGCAACGTCGGCGGCGACCGTCTTGGTCATGCCGCGCACTGCCCACTTGGATGCCACGTAGCCGGTCGCGCTGACTTGGCCTTCCAGGCCTGCGGTGGACGACATGTTGATGATCGCGCCGCCGCCCTGCTTACGGATCTCCGGGATGGCGTACTTCATACCCAAGAACACGCCGTCCACGTTGACGGCCATGATCTTCTGGAACTGCTCCAGGGTGGTGTCCTCCACGCCCGTCATCTGAAGGATGCCGGCGTTGTTCACCAAGATGTCCAGGCGGCCGAACGCCTCGTTCGTCGCCGCGATGGCGTCCTTCCAGTCCTGTTCGTCGGCAACGTTGAGCTTCACAAAAATTGCGTTGTCGCCGAGCTCGTTTGCCAGTGCCCCGCCGAGCTCTTCGTTGAGGTCAGCGATGACAACCTTTGCGCCTTCTTCGACGAAGAGTTTGCAGTCTGCTGCGCCCATTCCCGATGCGCCACCGGTCACAAGCGCTACTTTTCCGTCAAAACGTCCCATGGTCTATCCAGCCTTTCTCTCAAAGAGTTGGTTGTGAACACCATGCTAGATACAAAAATGGTGCATCGCGCGCCCACTTCGCGCGATGCACCCGGTCCTGGGGGGACGAGATAACTATAACCCGTTACTGCGCCTTCTGGTACTCAGCCACTGCACGGTCGAGTTGGTCGATGGCGCGACCGTACTCCTCGAAGGAGCCGTTGCGGGCACTCTCCAGGTTACGAAGAGCATCATTGATCCTGTTCAGGGCCTCGTCACGGTTTACCTTCGGCGCGTTATCACCCTCCGGTGTGGCTTCCTTGTTTTCCTCAGCGGGGGTAGTTTCAGCCTCACCCTGTGGTGCGTTTTCGTCCACCACTTCGACTTCCTGGGCTGCGTCAGAGTGGATACCCACCTGCTTCAGCGCCTGGGACACGGTCGGGGCGTAGCCCACCTGGCCGCGGTAGAACACCAGCACGCGCAACAGCTTCGGGAAGGCCGAGGCCTGGTCCTTGCGCTGCGAGTAGATCGGCTCGACGTAGAGGATCTCGCCGCCGCCCACCGGCAGGGTGAGCAGGTTGCCGTTCTTCAGATCGTTCGTCCCCTCCCACAGGGTGCGGTCACGCGCCACCTGGTCGGAGGACATCAGGGCGTCCTGAGCCTGCTTCGGACCCTGGGTTTGGGTGTTCGTCGGCAGGACGCGCACGGTGATGTTGCCGTAGGTCTCCGGATCAGAAGACACCGCCATGTGTGCGGACAGGAACTCGCGGTTCAGGCCACGGAACGGGGTGATCAGCTGGAAGGACGGCTTATTGGTCTCCGGGTCAGCGGCCACCACGTAGTACGGCGGCTGGTTCAGCTGGTCGCGGCCTTCCGGTGCGGTCGGGTCGTTCGGCACAGACCAGAAGGCGTCGTTGTTGAAGAACACGCCCGGGTCATCCACGTGGTAGCGCGCCAGCAGGTCACGCTGGACCTTGAACAGATCCTCCGGGTAACGCAGGTGGTCACGCAAGGAGTCGGAGATCTCCGAGTTCGGGCGCACGGTGCCCGGGAAGGACTTCATCCACGCGTTGAGTACCGGGTCGGACTCGTCGAACGCGTAGAGGTCCACGGTGCCGTCGTAGGCATCAACGGTGGCCTTGACGGAGTTGCGGATGTAGCCGACGTTGTCGGTGATCAGACGCTGGGTGGTGCCGTCCGGATTCAGCGCGTCCTGCGTGGTGTCCTGCAGGGAAGTACGCGTGGAGTACGGCAGCTGGGACAGGGTGGTGTAGCCGTCCACGATCCACTTCACGCGGCCGTCGATAACAGCCGGGTAGGTCTTGGAGTCGGTGGTCAGCCACGGTGCGACCTTTTCCACACGCTTGCGCGGGTCACGGTCGTAGAGCACCTTCGAGTTGCCACCAACGCGGTCGGACAGCAGGAAGCTCAGTTCCTGGTACTTCACGGCGTAGGCCACGCGGTTGATCGGGTTGCCGATGTCCACGCCGCCCTTGCCGGTGTAGGTGTAGGTGGAGTTGTCGGTGTCGTACTCCACCGGGCCCTGGCCGTTATCGCCCACAATGGCGTAGTCCAGACCATCCTGCGCAGAGGCGATCACCGGGCCGAAGTAGATGCGCGGCTCTTCTACCTTGATGCCCAGCTCTTCAGCCTCGCCGGCCTCCTTGGCGGCGGCGTTGGCCTGCAGGTCGGACACGGTAAAGATTGGCAGGCCACCGCGGGTGGAGCCGGCGTCCTGCGCGGCCTCGTCGACAGTATTGGCCTGCGCTGCGACAAAGCCGTTGCCGTGGGTGTACACGGTGTGGCGGTTAATCCAGTCGCGCTGGTTTTCACTCAGCGCGTTCGGGTCCATCTCACGCGCGGCGACAACGTAGTCGCGCATCTGGCCGTCGACCTCGTAGCGGTCCATGGCCAGCTGGTCTGGGAAGCCGTAGAAGTTACGCAGCTGCTGGTTCTGGGTAAACGTCGGGGAAATGATGTCCGGGTCCAGCAGGCGCAGGTTGGAGATCGTCGCCGCATCCTTAGCCACATCGGTGTTTGAGGTGTTGCCGCCCCAGTTCTCCATGTAGGTGACCTTGTCATCGGTCAGCCCGTATGCCTCGCGTGTGGCTTCGATGTTGCGGCCGATGTACTCGTATTCCTTGGCCTGACGGTTCGGCTTGACCGAGAACTGCTCCAAAAGCGCCGGCCACACGTTGCCCACCACGATGGAGGACACCAGCATGAGCACCGTTGCCAGCACTGGGACGCGGAAGTCCTTGAACACGATGGAGGCGAAAAACGCCGCGGCGACAACCACAGCGATGACGGTGAGGATGATCTTCGCGGGCAGCATCGCGTTGACCGCGGTGTAGGACGCACCGGTGAAGATGTCATTCTGGCTGGATAGCAGGTAGTAGCGGTCCAGCCAGTAGGTCACGGCCTTGGTCAGCATCCACAGGCCTGCGGTAACGGCGAGCTGGATGCGTGCCGGCTTGGACACCATGCCTTTGACTCCGGTGACGTTGTTGCCAATGCGGATGCCACCGAGCATGTAGTGGCCCACCGCACCGATCAAAAATGCCACGGCGAGCAGCATGGACAGCGTGCCCACAATCGCAGAGATTGCCGGCAGGCTAAACGCGTAGAAGCCTAGGTCCTTGCCAAACTGCGGGTCGGTGGTGCCAAAGTCCCCACCGTTGAACCACATCATGAACACACGCCACATGCGCTGGCCAGCAAGACCAGACATGATGCCCACGATCACCGGCACCCAGGTCAGCAGCCCCTTCACACCGTCTTGCACGGCGGCGCGGTACTGCGCTTGCTGCGAGGTCTCGCCGAAAATATCGCCGCTGTCTTGTTGCCTGCCACGCCACGCAATCCGTGCCGCTGCCCATGCGACGGCTGCACCAAGCAGCGCGAAGATGACAAACAGCACGACACGGAAGAGGATCACTCGGTTGAAAACACCGCGGAAGTCAACCTCCCCAAACCAGAGAAAATCGGTATAGATACCGATCAGCACTGGCAGGAGGAAGAAAAGTGCGGCGAGTACACCGAGTGTGACCATGAGGCCTTTATTCGGTTTCTGCGACCGTGGTTGTGGCCGGGTGAGGCGGGTAGCCAAGCCTGCTCCTTAGGAATAGTGTTGTCCAACGTCTATGTGCATTACAGCCTAGAAAGTTTAACGGCCAACAATCCGGAAAGGTTCCCGTGCGCGAACAACAAGCCCTGAATAAGGCCATGATGGAGGCCGTCGATTTCGTCCACGCCGAAGGTTGGGACGCCCCGCCTACCCTCTTCGGTCTGGTGCCAACGCAATTGCTTGTCGACGAGCTGGGCACCCTCGACGACTCCTCCCCCCTCACCCTGGTTGTGCAGGAATTGCCGGAGAATATCCTGCCCGGTTCCGAGGAGCTCGGCGAGTATGTCACCCGCCTGGCCTGGCCGCGTGAGGTTGAAGGCGTGATCCTGGCGCAGGAGATCCTCTTCCGCGACGCCTCTGCCCCGGCGGATGCCGAGGCGCGCCCGGCGCGGTTGTTCTCCGGCGTGCTGCGTACCGAAGACATCGAGCAGACCCTGCTGCAGATGCGCCTGACGGATGAAGAGTTGGAGGAGCGCGGCCCCTTCGCACAGGACGACATCGAGCTGCGTGGCGGCCCGGAAGTCGCGCCGGGTGTGATCGCTGCGCTGCGCTACGGGCTTGAGCAAGACCCGGACGACCTGGTTTAAGCTAGACACCCGAAACCCAATCCAAGGAGCTTCTGACCGTGTCTGTGTCCCGCCGCGCAATCGCCTCCGCTGTCCTTGTCGGCTCGCTGTCTCTCGCCGCCTGTGGTGGTGGCGATAACGACGAGGCCAACGCGACCAGCAGCCCCATCTCGACGTCGTACATCAGCGAGGACCCAACCACCTCCTCGGATTCGGAGACGACCACGCCTGAAACGACCACCTCCGTGACAACTACCATCGCTGCGTCTGAATCTGGCACGGCGTCGGAGTCGGAGTCTGCGTCTGAGTCTGCTTCCGAGACGGTGTCGTCGACAAGCACAAGCTCCTCGAAGCGGGAGAAAGCGGACTCGTCTGCGGAGGCAACCTTGGAGAAGGTACGCGAGCGCTTCGCCTCCCTTGCGCCTGAGGAGTTCTTCGACCAGTTCGAAGGCTGCGGCGCCGGCGGGATCAGCGGTTCTTATGACTGCCAGGGCGACGAGATCGGCCAGTTCCAATTCTTCGACTCCGAATCGAAGGCGGCCTCCTCGACCCAACTGCTCACGGAGCTGCGCTCCTCGCGCGTGGTGGAAGACTCCGGCGACCGCGTAGTCGGCTGGTCCACGCTGGGCACCTCCGCGATCATCACCGTGGTGGATAACCGCGAGGGCCTGGTCATGCAGCAACTGATCTCCTCCGACCAGGAGGACCCGCGCCAGCGGATCTACGACCTCGGCCTGGCGAAGAAGCCCTAACCCTTAGCCGTCGCAGGTTGGCACGTCGCGGCCTGCGGCGAACGCCTCCATCGCATCCACTGCCTCCTGGAGGGTGGACACGGCGGCGACGGTCATGTCGCCAGCGTCGGCCCGCTTCACCGCATCACAATTGCCCTTCGGCGCGAGGAACAACTCAGCGCCCTCATCGCGCGAGCCACGGATTTTGTGGGTGATACCGCCGATGGGGCCGACCTCGCCGTCGTCGTTAATCGTGCCGGTACCGGCAACGAACTTGCCCCCGTTGAGCTCGCCTGGCGTCAACTTGTCAATCACCGCCAGCGAGAACATCATGCCCGCACTCGGGCCACCGATGTCGTTGAGGTTGTAGTGCACCTTCAGGCCATCGGCGGGCTCAGAATCCATGAGAATGCCAAGCATCGGCTTGCCCTTCTCGTGCGGATTCTCCTTCAGCTCGACGGTCTTCGTCTCTTCTTTGCCGTCGCGGCTGATGGTCACATCCACCGTCTCGCCGGGCTTTTTGGCAAAGACCACGTCCTGGACCGCGCTCGGCTTGGCTACCGGAGTGGAGTCGATGGCAAGGATCTTGTCGCCTTGCTGCAAGATCCCGTCCGCGGCAGCGCCTTTGACCACGTCATGGATGTTCACCGTTGTGGGTTTGCCCAGATAGTGCATCGCCGCAACCGTCGCCGACGCCTCCGACGCGACAAACATCTGCTGGTTAAACTCGCGCGTTTCTTCCTCGCTGCGATCCGCTGGCATCACCTGCTCGATCGGCACCAGCGTGTCCTTCGTCACCGCCCAGCGCGCCAACGCCTGTCCCAACGTCATGTTCGTCCGCACCGACACCGTGGTCATATTCAGCTGCCCGCCAGTCTCAAGGGTCTCCGCCCCCTCGATGTCCACCACGGGCGTGCCCTGGATCTCGCTGAGCGTGTCAAACGTCGGGCCCGCCCCTTCCGCCGCGTACGGCACCGTGAGCTTGATGTCCGTGCCGGGAATGTGGTCCATCGTCATTCCCACCGCAAGCAACGCGATAGGCACTGCACCCCACACCAGCGTGGAAAAACGCTTGTTCGCTGTCTTGGTCGCGGGCGTGTGTTCTGCCGCGTCCGCTGGTGTGTGCGCGTTCGTCATGGTGGCACATGTTAGCGCAGCAACCAGCAGCTCCAACCCGCGCCGTTGTGCAGCTGTATTGTGGCGCCTATGAGTAACGGATTCGGATTCTCCTTTCCCAACGACGGCAACGACGACAACGAGGGCAGGGACAACGAAGGCAACAACAACGACAACGGGCGTGGCGAGCCGACCAACCCGTTTGCAGCCTTCGGTTTCGGCGGAAACTTTGGGTCCGGCGGGTTCGGTGGATTCGGTGGCCCCGGCGGCCCTGGGGGCGCTGGTGGCGCTGGTGGCGCTGGTGCTGGCGGGCTTGGCGACATCCTGAATCAGTTCGGCCAAATGCTCTCCGGCATGGGCTCTTCCATGAACGCCCAGGAGGACGGCGACGCCGTCAACTTCGATCTGGCCGCCCGCATGGCTCGCCAGCGCATCGCCGGGGTGAACCCGGTCAGCGAGGCAGACTCCCGCGCCGCCGAGGAGTCCTTCCGCCTAGCGGAGCTCTGGCTCGACGGTGCCACTGCACTGCCCGCCAGCCAGGCACAGGCCAAGGCCTGGAACGCCCAAGACTGGCTGGAGCAGACCATGCCGATGTGGAAGCGCCTGGTCAACCCGGTCGCCGCCAACATGGCGCGCGCCCAGCTAGACACCATGCCCGAAGAGGCCCGCGAGATGATGGGCCCGATGGTCAGCATGGTTAACCAGATGAACTCCATGCAGTTCGGCATGAAGTTGGGCCACGCACTGGGCGATCTTGCCCAGCAGGCGCTGACCGGCACCGACTTCGGCCTGCCTGTCGCACCCGCCGGCATCGGTGCGGTCCTGCCGCGCAACATCGCGGAGATTTCCAAGGGCCTGGACCTGCCGGGCCAGGAAGTGATGGTCTACATCGCCGCACGCGAGGCCGCACGCCAGCGCCTGTTCCGCAACGTGCCGTGGCTGGTCGAGCGCCTCGTGTCCTCCGTGGAGGAATACGCCGCCGGCCTGCAGATTGACACCTCCCACATCGAAGAGGCCGTCCGCGACCTGAACCTGGATGGTGGCGATCCTGCACAGATCCAGGAGGCCATGCAGCGCCTGCAAGACGAGGACCTCTCCCCGCGCGTGGGCACCCGCAACGCCGCCTCTACGTCCCGCTTGGAGACCCTGATCGCGCTTGTTGAAGGCTGGGTTGACGTCGTCGTCGACGAAGCCCTCAGCGAACGCATCCCCACCACCCCGCAACTCGCCGAGGCGTGGGCACGCCGCCGCGCCACCGGTGGTTCTGCTGAGCAGGCCTTTGCCAACATCGTCGGCATCGAACTCGCAGCCCCTCGCACCCGTGAGGCCGCCGAACTGTGGCGTCGCGCAGGCACCGCTGTGGGCGTGGATCGTCGTGACGCCGTCTGGGAGCACCCCGACCTCCTGCCGTCCAGCGAGCAGCTGGACAACCCGGCGTCCTTCATCGACACGCTTCTCGACGACACCCCCGACACCGACCTGGACAACGAATTTGCCAAGTTGGAAGAAGAACTGCGCAACAACCCCGAGTTGAAGCGCGAAGACGGCGACGGCAAAGACGACGGCAGCCAGGACGGCACGGAGCTGTAGGCGCTGCCTGGCCGCGCGGCGGGGCTGGGCTAGCCGTAGCGCTGGTAGGCCTCCAAAAACCCGCGGGCGCGCTCCGCCTTGGGTACCCGATCCGCCCAGGCGTAGAACTCTTTCGAATGGTTCGGGATGAAGGTGTGCGTTAACTCGTGCACCAGCACCGCGTCCAGCACGTAGGCCGGTACGTCGCGCAGCCGATCGCTGATGCGGATATCACCGGTCGAAACGGTGCAGGAGCCCCAGCGCGTGTTTTGGTTAGACACCCACCGCACCGAACCAATCGTTGCCCGCCCCTGCAGAATCTCCTTGTTCAGGGTTTCGGCGCGGGTGCGTAGGGAGTCGTCGTCAAGCAAACGCGTCGACGTTTTCTTCTCCAACTTGGTCAGCATCTGCTCCACCATCTCGCGCTCCTGCGCTTTGGTGAAGTGCGCCGGAATGCGGATCTCCGCCACCCCGCCGACCACCCTGGCCTGCACCGTCTTCGCACGACGGGCGGAGCGGATCACGCGATATTGCATCCCAGACATAGCGCAACATTGTAGGATGCGACGCGGGGGTGGAACACACGTGGCAATCCAAGAACACACACGCATACAACTCGCGCGCGGCGTCCGCGTTTTCGTACGCGCGCCAGAAACGATCCAGTTCGGGGCAGACGCGACACGCACCGGGCTCATCACCGTGCCCAGCGCCGACGAGGTGGTCACGGTCCTCGACTCACTGACGCATCCGCGGATGCTCAAAACCGTTGTCGCAGCCCTTACGGTGCATCTCGGTGAGGCGCGTGCGCGCAGTCTTATCGACGACCTCATCACCTACCGGCTCCTCATCCCCACCACCACCCCACAAGTGCTGGTGGTGGGGCGCGACGCGCTGGCCTCCCAGATCACGCTGCTGCTGTCGCGCCGTGGTGTGGTGACGCGCAGCCCGATGAAGGACGAGTCGGTGAGCAAGTTCCTGCTCGATCACGAGCCGCACCTGCCGGTGCTTGCCGTGAACTGTGCTGCCGAGGTGGATCAGATCGCCGCCGCGACCCGTGGCCGGCGTGGCCCTGTGGTGCCGGTGACGCAGTTCGACGCGCGCGTGGTCGTCGGCCCTGTGTGCGCTCCGTCTGGGCCGTGCCCGGTGTGCGCCCGGCTGTACCTTTTGGACCGGGACCCAAACATCGACCAGGTGGAGGAGCACCTCCCGCCGGCAATCGCCGCCGAGCCGGTTTCCCTGGCGGCCGGTGCGGTGGCGGCAGCGACGGTGGCGGGCAGGCTTGCCGGTGCGCCCGACCCGCCCGGGGTGTCGGCGCCGACGCCTGTGGCTGGTGACGTGGTGGTCGCGGACCCGTTCGCGCCTTCACCTGTTCTGGCGCGGCAGGTGCCGTCGCACCCAGACTGCCCGATGTGCTTCTAGCGCTGGCTGGGCTGGCGCGGCTGGGCTGGCGCGGCTGGGGCTGCCTTAGTGGCGGTGCTCCTCAAGCGTTGCCAGCACGCCCGCGCCGTACTCCTCCACCTTCACCGGCCCAATGCCGGAGATGCCAAGCAGTTCCGTCTCGTTTGCGGGCATGGCCTCGGCGATTGCCATGAGTGTCACATCCGAGAACACCATGTAAGCCGGGCGTCCCGCTGCGCGTGAGACGTCGAGGCGCCAGCGTTTCAGGGCGGCGAGCACGTTCTCGTCGTAACTCGGCTCGCACTCCTCGTGGCGTCCGAGCGCCTTGTCTGGTGGGCTGAACAGCGGGTTGCCGCATACGCGGCAGCGGCGGTTGCGCTTGAGGCGTTCCGGGGAGCGCTCCACATCAAGTTCCGGTGCGATGCCGTCCAAGAAGCGCGACCGCGACCGGTTCTTTCGCCCACCTTCCTGGCGCGACAGCGACCACGACAAGTGCAGGTGCTCACGCGCACGCGTCACCCCGACGTAGAACAGGCGGCGTTCTTCTTCGATCTGGTCGTCGCCGGCCTTGATCGCGTGCGAGATCGGCAAGGTGTTCTCCACCAGGCCAACGAGAAATACTGCGTCCCACTCCAGGCCCTTCGCGGCGTGCAGGCTGGCCAGGGTCACCCCGTCCACAGCGGGTGGCTGCTTGGCCTCTGCGCGCTGGCGCAACGAGCGCAACACCTGCGGGAGATCCTCGGCTTCTCGGGTGCGGACGATCTCCTCGATGAGATCCACAAGCGCGCTGAGTGACTGCCAGCGCTCACGAGCCTGGGCGCCCTCGGGTTCGGTCTGGGTCAGGCCGATGGGTGCGAACGCGGCGCGAGCAACCGCCACCGGATCGTCCGGCAGATCCGTACGACGCGCGGCACGGACCAGCGCCGAAATGGCTTCGCGGACCTCCGCGCGGTGGAAGAAGCCTTCCCCGCCACGGACTTGGTAGGCAATGCCCGCATCGGCCAGCGCCGCTTCGAACGCTGCGGACTGGGAGTTAATGCGGTACAGGATGGCGATTTCGCGGGCGGGTACGCCGTCGTCAAGCAAACGCCTGATCGCGCGGGCCACGGCGCGGGCCTCAGACGGCTCGTCGTCGTAGCCGTTGAACTGTGGCGCCGGACCGCGCCCGCGCATGCCCTCCAGTTCCAGGCGAGTACCCGCGACACGCCCCTTGGCCTTGCCGATGACAGTGTTGGCCAACTCGGTGACTTCTACCGTGGAGCGGTAGTCGCGCTGCAGTTTCACCACTGTGGCGTGCTCGTAGGTGCGCGAGAAGTTCAGCAGGTAATCCGGGGTTGCGCCGGTAAACGAGTAAATGGTCTGGTTGGCATCGCCCACCACGGTCAGATCGTCGCGATCACCCAGCCAGCCCTCCAGCACGCGCTGCTGCAGCGGGGTGACGTCCTGGTACTCGTCCACCACAAAGGTCTGGTACTGGGCGCGGAACTCCTCCGCCACCGCGGGTGCGTTCTCAAGCGCGCCGGCGACGTGGAGCAGCAGGTCGTCGAAATCGAGCAGCATGCCATCCGGGCTCGTCTTCGCCTCCTCGTAGAGGCGGTACACCTGGGCCACGCGCTGCGGATCCGTCGGCGGGGTGCGCGGGGTATCGGCGATGCGTGCGGCGTAATCCTCCGGGCCGATCACGCTGGCTTTGGCCCACTCGATCTCGCTAAGCAGGTCGCGCACCATTTCCTTGCCTGTATCCAGCCCACCGGCGCGCGCGGCGCGGGCGACCAACGGGAACTTGTTATCCAAAAGCCGCCACGGCAGGTCACCGGCGATCTGCGGCCAGAAGTACTGCAACTGCCGCATGGCCGCGGAGTGGAACGTGCGCGCCTGCACTCCCCCGATACCCATGGTGCGCAGACGGTCGCGCATCTCCCCTGCCGCGCGCTGGGTAAACGTCACGGCGAGCACCTTGTTCGGGGCGACCGTGCCGCGATCGATCAGGTTGGCAATGCGATACGTAATCGTCCTCGTCTTACCCGTGCCCGCACCGGCGAGGATGCACACAGGCCCGCGGGGTGCTTCGGCGGCGACACGTTGGTCGCTATCAAGCACGCTCAGATCAATCCTCATCGCGCACTGCCTTCTCCGCCTGGCGGCGGATATCCGGGGTGTTCATGCGCACGTACAGGAGGCGATCGCCCGGCTCGACCGTTTCTGCTTCGGGGGAATCGATGCGGTAGAGCTCACCGGAGCGCACCACGCCAAGCACGATGTCTGCCAAGTGGCGCGGGTTCGCACCAACCTCGTCGTCCGCGATCTGACGCTCTGCCACCGCGAAGCCTTCGTCCGGACTGAGCAGATCCTCCATCATCTCCACCACGGGCGGGGTCACCGTTGCGATGCCAAGCAGACGTCCGGCCGTTTCGGAGGAGACCACCACAGAGTCCGCGCCCGACTGCATAAGCAGGTGTTGGTTCTCCCCCTCTCGCACGCTGACCACGATCATGGCACTCGGCGCCAACTCACGCACCGACAGCGTGATCAGCACAGCCGTATCGTCCGAAGACGGTGCCACGATCACCGAACGCGCACGGCTCACCGCCGCAATGCGTAACACGTCCGACTTGGTGCCATTGCCGTGCACCGTGACCAAACCGTGCTTCTCCGCGACGGCAAGCGCAGCTGGGTCCGGGTCGATGACAACAATCGACGACGGCGACGCACCGCCTGCCACCAATGCGTCGACCGCCGAGCGGCCCTTCGTGCCGTAGCCGATAACGATGGTGTGGTTGCGCACGGTATTCCTCCACTGTTGGATCTGCAGCGTCTTACGGGAATCCTCCGTCAGCACCGACAAAGTCGTACCGACGAGGAGCATCAGGAAGGCCACACGGGCCGGAGTGACGAAGAAAATGTTGATGACTCGGGCCGACTGCGTCACCGGAGTGATATCACCGTAGCCCGTGGTAGACAGGGTCACCGCCGAGTAATACAACGCGTCAATGAACGTCAACGGCTCGGAGTATCCATTGCGATCAATGAACGCGACGATCGCGACGGCAACGATAAGCAGCAGGGCGTAGCCGAACCGGCGCGCGATCAACGACCACGGCGTCGCCCGCTCCAGGGCCGGGATACTGACCACATCGAGCAGGTGGTGCACCGGGATCGCCGTTTGATCCGCGACGTTCGCGCTCAGCGTAAAAACCCTGCGCAGTTTCATTCCGTTTCGTCCTTACCCTTGCCTTCGGCAGATCTGCTGAGTAGCTCTTCGAGTTCTGCCGCATCGGGCAGACTACGCGGAGCATACGTCTCACCGGTGCGCACGTAGAAAAATACAGCGCGCACCGGACGACCGTCACCACAGATACGCTCCCAAGCCGCCTTGTAAACCGCAAGCTGCAACTGCGCCGCTTCCATCGCATCCCGCTTTGGCTTCTCGCCGGTCTTCCAGTCCACGACGGTCCAGCCGTCGGCGTCCTCGAAGACGGCATCCATACGTCCGCGGACCACGCCCTCGCCCACGGCGAGCTCGAAGGGATGCTCCACAAACGTCGGGGTGCGCGACGCCCACTCACTGGCCTCAAAGTTTCGCTTGAGCCGCTCCAGCACCGCACGATCCACCTCAGCCTCATCCCCGCCGGGAAGCTCGTCTTCGGTCAGCAACGGGCGTGCACCGTAGAACTCCTCCAACCACTCGTGGAAGGCGGTACCGCGCTTGGCGTAAGTGTTCGGCTTAAACGGCACTGGGCGGCGTGCCCGGCGCGCGAACTGCACCGGGTCGGCCTTCAGCGCCACCACATCGGACGCGGTCAGTTCGCCCGGCATGACCACCGGGACGTCGCCGGCCTGGGCCTGCTCGTGTTCTTCGATGAGTGCAGAGACGTCGCGCTCCCAGAGGGTAAACAGTTCGCCGTCTACGAACTTTGGCAGGTTCTCGCGCGCGGCGTTGACCGCCTGCGCGGCTGCTTCGTCCGTGGCCAACGGGGCGTAGTTTGGCCAGCGGCCGGTGCGCTCGCCGTCGTCGACAAGAGCGTCGGCGCTGGCGTCGGTATCGCTGTCTGCGTCAGTATTCGTACCGTCGTTCCAGACCACCACGCACTCCGGTGCGACAACGTCGCGCATGGTGGCAAAGTGCTGGTACGGCGCTGCTTCCTTGACCACGTCAGACCTACGGCGCGAACCGGTGACGATGAGTTTCCCGCCAGAACGCGTCACCGCAACATAGAACAGACGCGCTGCTTCCTCCGCCAGGTCTGCGGTGACGTGCTTCTTCCATGCCTCGCCCGCCCTCTGATAGTCGGTACGCGTGTCCACTTCGCCGAACTCCGGGAAGATCTCCGGATCGCCGTAGGTCTCCGTAGGCAGGAACTGCACGAAGGTGAGGAAGGTTTCCGTCTTCGGCTTATACGTCTCCGAATCGGCATGCAGCACCGCGACGGTATCCCACTCCAAGCCTTTCGCCTTGTGGGCTGTCATGATCTGCACCCGGTCGTCCTTCACCGTCACCGCACCCGGGGTCAGGCTGTCTTCGTGCTCGCGGGCGAGTTCGAAGTAATCCAGCAGTCCGTCCAGGCCTGCGCCGGGGTAATTGGCTACCTCCTCCAACAGTCGATCCAGATGCACCGCGCCCGTCGCGCTGTGGCGGGAGAGCACCTCGGTGCGGATGCCGAAGACGTGGATGATGTCCGCGAACAGGTCACTTAAGCGCTTGCCCAGGCTGTGGGTGCGCAGCCAACGCAGCTTGGCGGCCGTATCGCGCATGCGCTGCAGGCCTTCTTCGCTGTAGCGTTCCGGCTCGCCGAGATCCGCCAGCGCATCCGTGAGTCCTTCTGGGCGGTCGGTGCGCGCCTTGATGTCGTCGGCTTGGGCAATCGCCTCTTCGAGTTGGCTGACCAAGTGGGCGTAGGGGTCGCTGATACGCTGCGTGTTTTCGCGGTGGTCTTCTTTGCCGCGCAGGTTGTTCGCGCGCGATGCCAGCGCACGCAAGTCCGCAAGGCCCAACCCAACAGCTGGCCCGCCGAGGACACGCAGTGCTGCCGCGGTGTCGTCGGGACGCACAAGCATTGTCGCCACGGCAACCGTATCGGCGACCTCCGGCACGTCCAGCAACCCGCCCAGGCCAACGATTTCGTAGGGCACACCGCGGGCCTCGAGTGCTGCGGCGATGAGTTGCGAGTGCTTGTTCTTGCGCACAAGCGTGGCCGCCGAAAACGGCTCCTCGGCTTCCTGGGCCTGGGCGTATGTCTTCGCCAGCTCATCGGCGACGAACTCGATCTCTTCGGCCTGCGTGCCAAAGAACCCGAGCGTGACATCGCCAGCATCCGCCCCCGGGCGCGGCGCCAACGGTGCCACGGCACGCTTTGTCTCGTCGGTGCCCAGGATCGCATCGGACACCCCGTTGGCCAGATCCAGCACCTCAGGCGGGTTGCGCCACGAGGTGGTCAACTGCAACTTCGGCGCTGGTGAGCCGCCTTCAAGCGGGAAGTCCTCTACGAACGCCTGCAGGTTCGCCGCGGTCGCGCCACGCCAGCCGTAAATCGCCTGCATCGGATCGCCCACCGCTGTAACCGTCAGGCCCGGATCTTGCGCTTCACCGAAAAGGCTGCGCAGCAACACACGCTGGGCGTGTGAGGTGTCTTGGTACTCGTCCAGCATGACCACGCGGAAGCGATTGCGTTGCGACGCCCCCACCACCGCATGATCACGCGCCAACGCAGACGCGAGAGACATCTGTTCGTTGAACGTGATCACACCACGCTTACGCAGCTCCTCGTTCACTGCCTGTGCGAGCGGCAGGTAGTTCACGCGCTCCTTCTGGATATCGCGCCACCCCTGCAGAATCTTCGAAAACTCGATCTTGCTCGCCGAGGGGTACGACTCCGTCTCTGCAAGGAAGTCGTGGGCATGCTCTGTGACCCACTCCGGGGTGGCAAGTTCGTTGCCCATCGCGGTGATGAGTTTGAGCACGTTTTGCACCACGCTGCCAAGTGCACGGTTCTTCCCGTCCGGCAGCAACGAACCGGCGTAGTTGCGCACCACCTCGGTGGTGATGGCGTGCAACTCCGCATCCGTAATCAACCGCGCGTCCGGTTCCGCCGGCACGAGCAGGCCGTATTCACGGATCAAGGTGCCTGCATACGAGTCATAGGTGGACACCTGCGGTGCGATGACCTCTAGACGCTTGGCTAATTCCCCAGACGGATCGAGGCGCGCAACCAGGTCGCGGTTCTGCGCTAGCGTGGCCAGGCGGTCGCGGATACGCTTTTTCATCTCCTGGGCGGCCTTGCGGGTAAACGTCAGACCCAGAATCTCTTCGGGGCGTGCAAAGCCATTAGCGACGAGCCACACCACACGCGCGGCCATCGTCTCCGTCTTGCCGGCGCCGGCACCTGCGACAACCAGTAGCGGGCCTGGCTGGGCGCCGATAACCTCCGCCTGCTGGTCCGTCGGCGGGAACTTCTGCCCGAGGTAGCGCGACAGCAGCTTCGGGGACATGGTTTCTTGGTTAAACATTGTGAATCATCTCCCCTTCCGGCTGCACCGGGCACAAGGCGCGCACACTGCAGCGATCGCAATGCTTCCCCGTTGTGGCAAGCAGCGTAGGTCCTGTCATTTCGGCGGGCAATGTATCGATAGCCTCGGCGAACTCTGCTAGCTCCTCTGGTGTCTTGGCAGCCTGCTCAAGCACCGTGATGGCCTTGGTGTCCTTCTTCGGGAACACCAGCATCGCACCACCCACGGTGATGTCCGACTCCCCGCGTGCGGTAACGACCCGCTTGCCGTCGAACGTGCCGTGAGCCAGCGCGAGTTGGTAGGTAAGCAACTGGGCGTGCTCACCGATCTCTTTCTTCGTGGGCGCCGTCGCACCGGTCTTTAGATCCACCACGTAGAGCGCACCATCGCCGTCGCGCTCGAAGCGGTCCACACGACCCCGGACGCGCACGTTGTCGCTGACTTGCACGTCAACGGATGTTTCCACCGCGACCTGTTCAAACGCGCCACGGCTCGTTTCTAGCCAGGTGCGGGTGCGCTCCAGCAAGCGCTCAAACTCCTCGATGTCGCGCTGCGCCTTCCACGCAGGTGCGTCACTGACCTCCTTGCGTGCGGCGATCACGGCGTTATACGCGTCGTCCGGATCCACACCACGGCCGAGCGCTTCCAGGTAGGCGTGGCCCATCACGCCGTAGACCATGTCCATCGACTCGTCCAGGCCCACCATGCGCTGCAATACCTCACTCATCGGGCACTTCAGCAGGCCTTCTACTCGCGACGGCGACAGCGTCGGGCTGGCGCTCAGCGGCTCGTTGGTAGACACCATCGTGGTAGTCCACCACTGCCGCGGGTCCGCACCAAGCACACCCGCGTCCGCCAGGCGCGCCAACTGTCGGGCAGCCTGGGAGCGCGTCGCCTCATCCGCCGAAGGATCCGTGAGCACCCGGCGGAACTCCGCCACCAGATCGTCGTGGGCGAGCACGCGCACGAGCGTCTCGGTGTCGTCGCCAAGATCCGCCTGCGATGCCGAACTCAGCCGCAAGCGTGCCGGGGTGAGGCCGTGGTCTTCACAGAATTCCTCGACGAATCGGGAGGGTTCACCTTCTTTCTCCGCGTCTTCGTCGTCAACCGCAATCACCAGCAGGTATTCGGTGGCGCGGGTGGTGGCGACGGTAAACAGGCGGCGTTCCTCAATCAGACGCTCCACGGTGTGGGAGACCGGCACGTCCGGATCCACGTCATGATCCACCAGGTCGATCAAGTCTTCTTGGCGGAACAGCGAGCCGGTCTCCCCCAGGTTTGGCCATGTATCGTCCTGCACGCCCGCCACGATGACACGGCGAAACTCTCGCCCGACAGCACCGTGAGCGGTGAGCAGCGACACTGCATCGGGGGTTGCGGTGCGCCGGTCGCGCACACCGGTGGGCAGTTCCTGTTCCAGGATGAAGTCCACGAACGACTCCACCCCGGCAGCGGGACGGCGCTCCGTGTAGTCGCCCGCAGCATCGAACAGCGCCATGACGGAATCTAGGTCGCGGTCCGCTTGCGAGCCCGTCGCACCACCGCGCAGCGCCGAGGCCAACAAGCGATTCGACAGGCCCGTGGCCTGCCACAGCGCCCAAAGGATCTCTTCTACGCTGCCGTCTTCCGCGTAGGCCTGACGTCCCGCGTCAAGCACGCCACGCACGTGCTGGAGGATGTCGAGCTCACGGTCGGTCAACCACGTATCAAAGTCAGGCAACCCGGCGGGATCCGTCAGCAACTCGCGCAGCGACTCTTCGGCACGACGCTCAGGTGCCCAGCGGCGAAGCCCACGAATGAGGCGACGCAGCGTTACCGGATCCGCACCACCCACAGGCCCAAGCAGCAGGTCGCGCCACTCGCTCGGCGTGAGCTCCTCGTACAGTGCCCGGATGCCCAGCAACAGCGATGCCACCAGGCGCTGCTCCGAAAGCACCAGGTCCGTCGGGTTGAGCGACACCGGAACCCCAGAGCGCAACAGCGCGCGGCGCACCGGATCAATGCCCGTGGTCGAGCGGACAATCACCGCCATATCCCGGTAGTCCACGTCGTGTTCGAAGTGGGCACGGCGCAGCGCATCCGCCACCGCCGCCAGTTGCGTTGCAGAATCGGGCGCAATTGCCACGCTGCGACGCGGATCGCGCTTGGACTCCCCCAGGTCAATCGTGGTGTGCTCCAGCCCGCCAAGGGTGCGGAAGAACTCAGGCGACGCACCACGGAAGTGGAACACCGACTGCTCCTCGTCCCCGCCGACCACACCCAAGTCCGCCTGATCCAGCAGGCGCTTGACCAGCGCGCCGGCAGCGGGTGCGAGGTGCTGGGCATCGTCCACAATCACCGTGTGCCACCTGCGCGGCAGTGGCAGTCGCACCGCCTGATCCACCAGCTCCGAGGCGGACAGCCTGCGCGCTCCCGAAAGCGCCATCACCTGCTGGTACTCGCGCAAGAATTCGCCAGACGCGCTCCAGATGCCCACACCATGTCGGCTGCCCAGCTCCTCCAGTTCGACAGGGCCAAGACCACGTTCCACTGCACGCAGCAGGAAGTCACGCAGCTGACGGGCAAAGCCGACCAGTGGAAGCGCCGGGCGCAGATCCTCCGGCCACGAGCCACGACCATCCTCATCTTGGCCTTGGAGCAACTGGCGGATCACTGCGTCCTGCTCCGCACCGGAGATCAGGCGGATTTCTTCGTCCACATGCGAGCGCAAAATGGCAAAGGCCAGCGAGTGCACGGAGCGCACCATGGGCTCATCGGTAACAAACCCCGACTGCGCCAGCGTGTCCGACAACTGCGAGCGCAGCCGTCCGGCGGTTTCCTTCGAGTCCGTCAGCACCAAAATGCCACCCGGGTCCCCCGCGCCTGCGTGACGACGCACCGCGGCCGCCGCCGTATCCACAAGAAAACTACTCACGCCTGAGCCGGGCCGGCCGGTGACCTTCCACAACCCGGCCTCAGGCAGCGGGTTGTCCCAGGTCCGCGGGGTGATGTTGCGCTCGCGCGGCACGAGGTACGCCTTCGGCTCTAACGCTGCCGGAGGCACTGGTGAAGGGTGTGGAAACAACATAAAGGAGATTGTGCCAGTTCAGTACGACACGACAATCTCAACAACGTCATCTATCGAACATACATCCGAACCGAGCCCGCGAGTCGTGTGTCGACGGTACTCGATCGCCTTCTCCAACAACCAGTCCAGCCTGGGGATATGCGACCAACGCGCCACAATGTCCGGATCCACAGCACCGGCCAGCAGACCATCGACGATCACCAGCGCTGCCGTAAAACCACGCGGGCGCAACCCAACGGACGGATCGAACTCGGTCAGCACAGACTCAGCGTGGCCATCGAACAGCAAATGCGACAAGAAATCCAGGTGCGCGACCACGCCCTCAGACCCGAGGTGCTCCTCGCGCCACACCGCCCGGTCAGCATTGGCAACCAGCCCGGTGCGCTCGCCGGAGGGGGCTTCGATGCCAGCCACGGCGTCGTCGTAAAGCAATGCTGCTGCAACCGCCTCATCGACACGCTCGCGCGGCTCACCGGTGGCAAACTCAGTCGCGCAATACCCCGCAACGATCAAGCGACCATCCGTCGCACGCACAGGACGCGAAATGCGCAGCCCCTCCCCCGGCACTGCCTTCTCTCGAGCCTTTCCAGACCACGCGGACGTCTCACGCGCATGCGACAACACAACACGCCCGAAGCGCAGGCCATTGTTCCAAAATTGCGGGACCGCAACCGGCTCAATGTCGTCGATCTGGAATGCGGAAAGCACATGTGCCGGAATCGGCTTAAGCAAAGAAACCACCGACACCACCTTCTTAATTCACGGCCGGACGCGGATACGGCCACGGGTTCGGCCGGCACGTGTCGTCGTTGTTCGGGTAGTTCTCCTCCGGGCTCATCTCATGCAACTGCGCATTGTTCAGGCTCAGCGTCTGCTGCATCATGATCGGCGCAAGCGCATTCGCCTCCGGGCACGGCACGTGCTCCGCAAAGCCCACAGCGTGGCCCACCTCGTGATTAATCAGGTACTGGCGGTACGAACCGATGTCACCCTGGAACGGCACGGCACCGCGCACCCAGCGCGACTCGTTAATAATCACCGTGTCCTCGCCCGTAATGCGAGTACGGCAACTCGTCTCCGTACCCAACGCGGCACCACAGAGCTCCGCCGTCGTATCCAGAGAGGTCAAACGGATCTTCAGCGTCGGATCCTGATCTGCCGACACGTGTTCGAAGCGGAAGCGCGGATCGTTCGTCCACCCGCGCGGATCCATCAACGTTGCATCCACCATCTGGGCAAACGACTGATCCCCGCCGTAACCGGAGGCGTCGATGCCGTGCTCGACCTCGACGATGTAGCGCACCACAATCTCAGTGCCCTGGCCCGCATTGGCACCAGGGATGCCGACCTCGTAGAACGTGCCCTCACCCGTCGTGGTGTACGGGCCACCCGGCGGCAGATCGTGCGGGTCAAAGATGCCTTCCGCGATCTTCGCAGGCTCCAGCGGCTTCGGTTGATCCGCATCCGCACCAGCCATGCCCGCTTCACCGGCCGGAGCCGACGCGGACTCGGCGACCGTCCCGATCGCCTGCTCATCCGGGTTTTGCACCATATCCAGCAGGACAAACACGGTAATTACCGCAAGCACCGGGATTGCATACGCGCGCCACCCGTACTCGCGGGCAAAGGCGACAAGACGTCCCTCTTCACGGCTTGCGCCCTGCGGGGTGTCGTCGCCAGACTCCATACCCCAGCTATCAAACCAGTCGCCGAAGTCCTCTTCAGCGCCCCCGTGGTGCTCACTATGGCGCCCACCGTGAGACGGAGTGCCCTGCTGTTGTGCCATGTCTGAGTAATTTAGCGCATGAAGCCGACGCTACGGGCCGTGGTGCTGCCCTGCTCGACGTAAACGACGCGGTCAGTGCGGATCAGGTAGGAGTGGCCCTTGGCATCCTCCAGCTTGAAGGTTGCCTGACCGTTCGCAATCGCCTGCTCGACGGTGGCAAAGATGTCTTCCTGGCCCTCCGGAAGCTTGATCGCTAGTTCGCGCGGGGTGTCTGCAAGACCAATCTTGATATCCATTTTCTCGCTCACTGTCCTTTTCTTGTTGCGCTTTGTGTGCCCGCAGGTGCAATAGCTAAACGTAACCACCTGCTGGCGGACGGCCCCATTGTAACGGCCGGTAGCTAAGATGAACGCGTGCCCTACGCAGCTGAGAGTGAACAACGTGGCGCTGCTCGTCGTGCGCCAAAGAAAACGACGTTTGCCGGGTTGGGGGTTGCGGCTGAAATTGTGGACGCGCTTGCGGACCACGGCATCACCCACCCGTTCTCCATTCAGGAGCTCACGTTGCCCATCGCGCTGGCCGGACGCGACATCATTGGCCAGGCCCGCACGGGTATGGGTAAGACGCTCGGTTTCGGTGTGCCGGTGCTAGACCGCGTCTTTGACGACGCAGACATTGCCGAACTCGACGGCACCCCGCGCGCACTGCTCATCGCCCCGACGCGCGAACTTGCGGTGCAGGTCGGCGAGGACATCGAACGCCTTGCCGTGCACACGCCGGTGCGCGTGGCCACGGTCTACGGCGGCCGCCCTTACGAGGAACAACTCGAGGCACTCGAAGCGGGCGCGGACATTGTCGTCGGCACGCCTGGCCGCCTGATTGACCTGCATGACCGTGGCGCGCTCGTACTGGATAAGGTCGCCATCCTCGTGCTTGACGAGGCCGACGAGATGCTCGACATGGGCTTCCTGCCCGACATCGAAAAGCTTTGGTCCGCCGTGGGCGCAACGCAGACCATGCTCTTTTCCGCCACCATGCCGGGCCCGATCCTGTCCCTTGCCCGTTCGAAGATGAACAAGCCGGTGCACATCCGCGCCGAATCCGAAGATGCCTCCGCTACCCACGCCACCACCCGTCAGGTTGCGTTCCTCTCTCACCGCATGGATAAAGCCGAGGTCATCGCCCGTATCCTGCAGTCTCCGGGCCGCGAGCGCACCATTGTTTTCGCCCGCACGAAGCGCTCGGCGGCCGATCTCGCCGAGGATCTTGCTGGCCGTGGCTTTGCCGTCGGCGCGGTCCACGGCAACCTCGGCCAGGTTGCGCGCGAGAAAGCTCTTGATGCTTTTCGACGAGGCGACGTGGAAATCCTCGTCGCCACCGACGTCGCGGCACGCGGCATTGATGTCGACGACGTCACCCACGTGATCAACTACCAAACCCCGGACGACCCCATGACGTATGTCCACCGCATCGGGCGAACCGGCCGCGCAGGACGCACCGGCGTGGCGGTCACCCTCGTCGGCTACGACGAAGCGACGAAGTGGTCCATGATCAACACCGACCTCGACCTGGGCAAACCCAACCTGCCCGAGTGGTTCTCCACCTCCCCTGAACTGCAGGAGGAGTTCGGTTTCCCGGAGTCAGCTACTGGCCATGTCGGACGCCCGCGTAAAGTGCTCGGGGCACGACCAAACCGTCCATCCCGCCCGGCGGCTCCGGGCAAGCGTTCAGGAAGGAAACGGCGTTGAGTAAGCCTTTGCGTCGCACCCGCCGCGACCTCATTGCCACCGGCGTCATCGCCGGCGTTTCGGCGTTGCTTGTCGGCACCGCCTTTTTCACCGCCCCGGTGCGCCAGGCTGATCTCTCTCCAGCAGCCGAAGCTCAGGAGGATTTTGGTCAGTTGGCGGTGGTGCCGTCGTCGCTAAGCGAGGGCTTCCGGCTCACCGACACCTCCGGACGCGCGCAACCGCTCGTAGCTAACGGCTTGATCATTACTTACAACGATCACACGCTGACCGCGACGAACCCTGAGGGCGAGACCGTCTGGACCTACGAACGCCCCAACGACCTGTGCCTGATGGATCAGGCGTGGGACAAGGTTGTGGCTGTCTACCGCGACAACGCTGGCTGCGGCGACGTGGTGGCCATCGACGCGAAAACCGGCCAATACGCCGGCACCCGATCCGCCCCGGCGTCTGAAAACGTCACGCGCCTGGCCTCGAACGACCGCATTGGCTACGCCTCCAGCGAACGCATCGAAGTATGGCGCTCCGACATGGTGCGCACCATGGAATACGGCTACATCGAAGCCCCGCAAGAATCCGACATGCAGCCCAACCCAGGCTGCGTGATCACCTCCGCGCTCACCCGCACCGAACTCGTCGCGCTGACCGAAACGTGTGGGGACGGCACCTTCCTCCGCATCCAAAAGGCAACCCCGGAAGACTCCCGCGAACCCGAAGTCGACGCCAACATTGAGATCGACCCGCAGGCCTACCTCGTCGCCGTCTCCCAAGACGCCGCCGCGGTCTACGACCCGTCAAAGAAGCAGGTCCTGGCCTACGACAAGGAAGGCAACAACACCAGCTCCTCCTCGGTGCCAGCAATGGGTGAGCCACAGCGTCTCGACGGCACCATCGCCGTCCTCCCCGTCGCCGACCTCCCCCACCACATGTCCTACTGGCAGGACGACTCCCTCCTGCTCATGGAGCCGGCAGGGCTCGGCGTCACCGGCGTGTTCCAAGGCGCACTCGGCACCGGCTTCGCCGCCGGCGACCGCCTGCTCTACGCCTCCCAGGACGGCATCGCAGTTGTGGATTGGGACAAAAACGCGGTCGACGAGATCATTCCCGTCGACCGCGGCGGCTACACCGGCCCCGTCCACATCTCCTCCGCCGGCGCAACCATTGTGGAAAAGCGTGGCGACGACATCGTCGTCCTCGACGCCAAGGTTTAGCGAGGCCGGAGGGGTGAGCGGTGTCGTCGATTAGCGGCGCGCCTTACGCTCCTCATACTGCGCCTCGTTATACGCCCTCGAACGCGGGTGGAACACGGTGACCAGCACCAACACCACCGAAATCAGTGTCGCCACGCCGAGCGTTACCGCCCCGCCGCGGAACATATAGATAGCCACGCCGCCAAGAATCGCCTCAATGAGGACCACCGCGCCAGTCGCACGCGGACGGCCGCGCAGAGTCTCCACCGACACAAACGCGATGTAGCCGAAAATGATCAGCAAAAACACCGCAGTACCGATGTTGACGTAACCAGCAACCGGCGAGTCGGACTCCAGGGTGTGCTCGGTAGCAAGGAACTGATCACGGATCAGCGTCACCACATAAACAAAGATCGCCAAGCACTGCACCAGCACCACCATCGCGCCGAAACGCATCAGGGGTGGGACCTCAGCATCCGCGAACGGCTGCTGCTCCGGGTCATTTGGGACGGGCGCGTGGGATTGATTCCGATTCGTAGTCACAACAAAGCAGTCTATCGCCACCGATACGGCAGATGAACCCCAGCGAACCGGCAGAAATCCGAAAAACACGATTTGACCCGGGCACCTCCACCACCCGTTTACTATCATCCCAGGTCAGAGGGTAGACCATTGGCTTGCGGATCGGCCCAGAAGTGCAAATGTGACCGCGATGACGTAGATACATTCTGTGATTCCGCGCACATTTTAGCCTCGAACCCTAGCGGGCTTTGCATGAACATGTCATTATTCACAAGTAGCAAAAACAACGGGCTGGTAACTCAGCCCTTAACCCTCAGACACCACGGGGTTAACGCCCGGTAAACCGGAAGACGGGATCTCGAATCCACCGAGAGGCACCGCCCGGAGCCAGGAACCAAACTTTGTTTGCAACGCACCTACATCGTTGGGTGTTTTAGTGGTGCACGAAAACCGACCACGCAGTACCGATTTATTTTTTAAGGAGCATCATCATGGATTGGCGCCACGAAGCAATTTGCCGCGACGAAGACCCGGAACTGTTCTTCCCGGTTGGTAACTCCGGCCCCGCCCTCGCTCAGATCGCACAGGCGAAGCTTGTTTGCCATCGCTGCCCAGTAACCACCCAGTGCATGAAGTGGGCACTCGAGACCGGCCAGGACGCCGGCGTGTGGGGCGGCCTGTCTGAGGAAGAGCGTCGCGCACTGAAGCGTCGCAACAAGGCACTCGCCCGCAACCGCGCTCGCATGTCCGCCTAATTTTCCTCTCCGGTATCGCAGGCGATACAGTGATAGGTCTGTAACCGGTACAGATATATAAAGGAGACCCTCATGAGCAAGCGTGGTCGTAAGCGCAAGGATCGCCGCAAGAAGAAGGCGAATCACGGCAAGCGCGCTAACTCTTAAGCGCTAAAGCCCGCGCCCGGTACCTCCCCTTTCGGGAAGGTACCGGGCGTTTTCTTTTGCCCTCAGGGCCACTGCACTTTTGCACTCAGCGGGTTGTCTTGGTCGCGAAGTTCGGTGCTTGTTCGGGTGTTGCTCGACGGTCCTGGCCTGCTGTTTTCCGCTGGTCGTCTAGCTCGGTGGTTGTGCAACCAGACGATGAGCTCCGTGTTGAACATGGCGTTCGTTATCACCTGGGGGTTTGTGAAGGCGGTT
>NZ_KV821359.1:0-316 GCF_001815635.1 Corynebacterium sp. HMSC075D04 | reverse complement strand
GATTGGATACGCGTCCATTCGGGAAGCGGCACCATAACAATCGGGCGTGGTACTGCATGCGGCACTCCACCACCATCGCCATCGCCGCGCAAGATATCCATGAGTGCATCAGCCATCTGGCCGGCTGGTGGCAGTTCCGTATCGATCAGCCCACGCAGCGTGTGCTCAATATCGGCAATGTTGCGTGCCGAATGCGTCAAGTGCAGCGTGGCCATCCCTTCGCGAGCACGAGAAAACCGCACTTGCTTTTCAGGCGCGGGTTTCTTCGCGTCAATAACCTGATCGGCATAGCGCGAGAGCGCATCGAAGCGGCCCT
>NZ_KV821358.1:0-299 GCF_001815635.1 Corynebacterium sp. HMSC075D04 | reverse complement strand
GGCGCTGCGGTTGCGACCTTGCCCTCGCCGAAGAAGATCCCAATGAGGTTCTCCGCAATCTGGGGTGCAGCCGGACGATCCTGATCAATACCTAAACGCCCGGCGTGTTCCATGTCGGAGATCTCCCGCTCGTCGTAGGTCAGATGCAGGGTGCGTTTGCCGTTTCGCGACGGGCCGAACTTCGCCGCATCCACCGCCGGTGTCTTATCCGCCGGCACCAACGAGCGGGCCGCAGCCTCAATCGCCCGATACCCACCCTCAACCTCAAGTAAGGCAAGGCGCAGCGCCCACCGCTGGGA
>NZ_KV821357.1:39288-41033 GCF_001815635.1 Corynebacterium sp. HMSC075D04 | reverse complement strand
CCGAAACGGCCTAAAACAACTTGACAAAACACAGTGCCCTTCATCGGCGCCGCTTGGCCCATGGTTGGGATCAGTGGAGTACCGGTATTTGAATCCGTGAAGGCGTGTGTGCTCAGCAACTAGTTGATCACCGTTGAAGATGCTCACCAGTTGCGGGGTGAGCCTGACCGTCACTGCCTCTCCTACCAGCTGAAATGGCACAGAATAGTACTGGTAGTCACAGGTGATGTGCCAATTACGGTCGACTTTGAGTCGCTTGTATGACACTTCTGTAAACGGTGTCGGCGGCAGATCGCGCATCACTGGTGCTTCTTCTTGCTCAAAGCGCATGCGCCGTGTTGTGCCATCAGCCCGTGTCATTGCGCTGTTGATATCGGCAAGCCGGTCAGCGATTGCCTCATTGAGTTCATCGAGATTGTAGAAGACCTCGTCGCTGAAATACCCGAGTATTTTGGTGTAGGCGATTTTCACAGCACGTTCTACTGCCGCTTTGTCGCGTGGCCTGCCAGGTCTTGTCGGCACAATCGTGACCCCGTAGTAGTCGGCAAACGCTGCGTAGCGGTCAGTGACCATCCGGTAGCCTGAATGCTTCCTCGGCCGGTAGGTCGCCGTAGAGGCATTATCCGGCACGATGACCGCCGGTAATTTGCCAAGATAGTTCAACGCTTTGACGTGGCATGCAATCCAAGCCGGCATCTTCTCATTCGCAGCAGCAGTGACGTACATCAGCCCTGAGTACGGGCATACCGCGACAAACAGCGACGCCTTGAATGCGGTATCACCACTGGCCTGATCCACCACCGGCACTTTGTCGCCAGCCCAGTCGACGTAAAGCTCTTGCCCCGGCTCATGGGTGACGACTTCGACAAGATCATGAGCACGGAGAAATTCATTGAGCCCACTGCAAAACTGGGAGTACTGGTACTTTGTCTTGTCCGTCGGACACGGCTGCGACAAGTAGTCCATCCACAGCTTGTGCCTGGTCACGTGCTTTTTGCTTTGGAGCTTGCGTGCAAGGGCTTGAAAATCAGGCTGGTCGTAGGACATCGTCCGCTTACTCCGGCCGTCGCTGAATCGCTCATCGAACCATCCCGGTGGGAGTTGGCGGAAACGCTCTGGCGTTAGTGACTCCTCAGCGATGACTTTCTTTGCGCGGGATACTTCTCGTCGTGAACATCCCAATGCGTGTGTGATCTGTGCGTAGCTTGCACCGTCAAGGCACATCGCGATGATCTGTTTGAAGTTAGCCACAAGGACCGGCTCCTTCCAAGTAGATGTTGACGCGACACCACCGGATTGTGGTGTCGCCAACATCAACTATGAAAGAAAACCCCTTGCAGTACCGGGTACGTGGAACACCGGTACCAACTACGCGGACTCGCGGTACCAACTACCCCAAATCGACATCGCCAGGTGGATTGGGCGTCGGGTTGTTGGAAGATTGTCTGGAACATCGCTTAAGACCATCGGCCACTGGGTCTTGGGGACTTTTGCGTAGAGGTTTTTCGCGAAGTGGGTGCGACAGCGCCACGACGCATCGGGCAGCACTTCAGATATCGCGTGCTGGATGCCCTCATGGGCGTCACTGGTGATAAGGAAGACACCGCGAAGTCCACGAGCTTTTAAGTCCTGGAAGAAGCCCTTCCACGACGCGTTGGATTCCGTGGTGGCAACATGCATACCGAGCATTTCCCGGTAGCCGTCAGCGTTAACACCGGTGGCCAAAAGTACGGAGCATTTGACCA
>NZ_KV821357.1:38774-39188 GCF_001815635.1 Corynebacterium sp. HMSC075D04 | reverse complement strand
ACGACAGGTAGGCATACCCACCGGGATCCAGGGGACGGTTTTTGAAATCTGCGACCATCTCGTCGAGTTCTTCCGACATGCGTAAGCCTTGGGATTTCGACATGTTGGAAATGCCAAGGGTTGCCACCAGATCGTTCATTCGGCGGGTGGAGACCCCTTTGAGGTAGCACGTCGCGATCACGGTCGATAGTGCGCGTTCGGCACGTGAGCGGCGCTCGAGCAGCCAGTCGGGGAAGAACGCGCCGTGGCGCAGCTTCGGCACTGCTACATCGATTGTGCCGACACGGGTGTCGAGGTCGCGGTGGCGGTACCCGTTGCGTTGGTTGACCCGCTCGGTGGAAGCAACACCGTACTCAGCCCCGCACACGGTGTCGGCCTGGGCGGAGAGGATCTGGTTGATAAACCCTTGCAGCA